>JAGYMO010000337.1 GCA_018400255.1 Deltaproteobacteria bacterium | reverse complement strand
TCTTCTAATACTAAAAGGGCCTTCATATGATCACCAGTTCATCCTGACCTTCATGCCACGAGCGTGCAGGCTCTGTTTGATTTGCCTTATGCTATATGTTCCATAATGAATAATTGAGGCGATCAAGGCTGCATCGGCGTTTCCCTTGGTTAGGGCATCATATATATGGTCGATGCTTCCGGCCCCACCTGAGGCAATAACGGGAACCCCGACACTGGAGGAAATCAGGTGTGTGAGATTCAGTTCGTAGCCCTGTTGAGCCCCATCTGCATCGATGGAGTTAAGGCATATCTCGCCCGCACCAAGGGTTTCTGCCTTTTTTGCCCACCACAGGGCATCTATGCCGGTAAGGGTTCGTCCTCCGTTTATATAAATCTCGTAACCCGATGGGACTTTTTTGTTTTTAGGCACCTTTTTGGCATCCATGCCAAGAACTATGCACTGGCTTCCAAAAGAGGATGCACCGTCAGCTATTATTTTTGGATTTTGAACCGCAGCAGTATTAACGCTGACCTTTTCAGCGCCTGCCAACAAAACGGCTCGCATGTCCTCGAGGGTTCTGATGCCACCACCCACGGAAAAGGGTATAAAGATAGTCTCAGCAACCTTTGCTACGACATCGATGATGATATCCCTGTTTTCATTTGAAGCGGTAATATCATAAAAGACAATCTCGTCAGCGCCCTCCTCGTAGTAGAACCTTGCCATTTCGACAGGATTGCCTATGTCAATGTTATCCTTGAATTTTATGCCTTTTGTCGTTTTGCCGTCTCTGACGTCAAGGCAGGGTATAATTCGTTTGCTGAGCATTGTATTAAAGCATCTCTAAAAATAGTATCATTATGGACATTGGCCAGATAAAGGGGTTAGTCGTAAAATCAACCTCATTATACTGATAGGTATCATAGTATTGGTTGATGAAAACGGCAAGCATAATTGTTTTTATAACGTTACATTGCAAGCCCGGAGGGAAAAGCTTTCCGTAGTGTTATAATTGCTTGACACTAACTAGTTGGTTTTATATATAATCCCATGTGAGCAAAATGAGGTTCATAGCATGTTCGCTGCTTTTTTACAACGGTTAATTGTGAAAGGAGAATAAATATGCCAGGGAAAAAAGAAGACCTTGCAGGGCCAGGGATTGGAAACTATGAAGACCTGGAGAAGATGCTCCCAGAAAACTATAGCACCCTGCTTACGCCAAGGGAGACACAAAGGGCCATATTTGAGGCCAAAAACTACATAGAGGAAAATCTTTGTAAAGAGTTGAACCTGATGATGGTTCAAGTTCCTCTCATTGTGGATGTTGAAAGCGGGGTTAATGATCTTTTAGACCGCGACGGATCGCGGACCCCTGTGCAGTTTCATATTTCAAATGATTATAATAAAAACCCGGTAGAGGCACAGGTAGTTCAGGCAGCGACAAAATGGAAACGTATGGCCCTTAAACAGTTCGGCATGGATATAGGGGAGGGGATATGCACTGACATGAAGGCGGTGAGAAAGGACTACTTTCTTGACCATGATCACAGCGCCTATGTTGACCAGTGGGACTGGGAGAAGGTGATAACCGCGGAGCAGAGGAACCTTGATTTCCTGACAGATATTGTTAAGAAAATATGGAAGGTGCTCAAAGGTGCAGAGACCTATGTGCAGGAAATGTTTCCGCAACTAAAAACAGAAAAGTACCCGAATATGCCTGATGAGCTTACCTTTATCCATGCTGAAGAAATCCTCGAAAGATACCCGGATTTGCCGAGGAAGCAGCGTGAGACAGAGATTGCAAAGGAATATACAGCGGTTTTTATCTATGGGATAGGCTGGACCCTTGATGATGGATATCCGCATGAAATGAGGGCGGCAGACTATGATGACTGGGTAACAGAGACAGTATCGGCAGAGGAGAAGACAATGCACGGCCTTAATGGGGACATACTCGTATGGAATTCCGTAACACAGAGAAG
>JAGYMO010000336.1 GCA_018400255.1 Deltaproteobacteria bacterium | reverse complement strand
TATTTATATGAGTTTTAACCTTCTGAGCTTTTGGCCCCAGCCGGGTTTACTCAGCCCCTCGTTTGGGGCTGGGGCCTAGCTCTGCCAAGCGGGAGTGATCAAATTGAGTACTGCGCATAATGGATTTATCAAAGTATGGCGAAAGTTGAGAAAAAATCCCATCTATACAAACTCAAAGGCCGTTCATGTATGGCTTGAGTGTTTAATGAGAGCTTCCTATCAAGAAAAAACTTTTTATAAAGGTCGAGAAAAAATAGAACTTAACCCAGGTCAATTTATTATGGGGCGTGACGAATTTGGCGATAAAATTGGAATGAGTGGGTCAACGGTATGGTATTGGATTAAGGAGTTCAAAACTGACAGCATGGTTGACATCAAAACAACAGCTAGAGGAACCATTGTGACTATAGAAAACTGGGGGGACTACCAAAAAGTTGACAGCACTTCTGACACAACGCAAACAGGAGATAAACAGGAGATAAACACTAATAAGAATATAAAGAAAGATAAGAAAGTTAAGAAAAATACTAATGGTGGAAAATTTGATATAGTTAAAAAAGAAAATGGAAGATATAAATATCCTGACGATTTTGAAAAAATTTGGAATGCTTACCCTAAAAGCAGAGGTACAAAGAAAAAAGCGTGGCGTAAATGGAAGGCTCGACGAAATGAAGGTATTGACAATAATAACTTGTTGGAAGCTGCAAAAAACTATAAAATTGAGGTAGAATATGAGGGGACTGAAAAAAAATATGTTAAACATGGGGCTACGTTCTTTGGACCTGATGAACACTGGTGTGAATATCTTGATGAAAACTGGAATGATCCACGTCCGGATACAAGACCATCGAAAAAATATGCACCCAGGATTGATGATATGATGGCCCGTGGAATGTCTGAAGAGGACGCAAAAGAAAAACGCAGGAGGTGGATGGAACATAATGGATATTAGCACAGAAAAGGCACTCGAATCTCGTATGCTTGGTTATCTTCTTGAATATGAGGAAGACCAAGACGAATATATTCCCAGATTAACTCCTGACGATTTTACTCATTATCATACCCTATATTTAAAAGCTGAGAAATTATACAATAGCGACGAAGAAAAACTTGATGTTGTAAATCTTTACAAGCGTGCTGAGAATAATGACATACAAGACCTTATACGCTCAGCACCCGAACCAAGCAAAATTGAATCGATATATGACAATTTAAAAGATGCCTCAAATCGCCGAAAGCTCGAAAAACTAAGGGCAAAAATTAAAGGTGTGACACAAGGCGATGATCCGGTCAAAGAAAAGATTGGTGGGCTTGAAGATGAGTTATTGCAAATATCAGAAGATTTATTTGAAGTTGATAGCCTACAACATGTCAAAGATATGATGCAAGACTTGGTTAAACACCTTGATGAATTACATAAAAACGAAGGATTAATAGGAATACCGAGCGGATTAACTGATCTTGACAATGAAACGAACGGTTGGGAACCAGGGGAGATGATAATACTGGGAGCTAGACCAGCGGTCGGTAAGACCGATGCAATGATCCAGTGGATGCTTAACTCTGCTAAGAGGGGACATCAAACAGCAGTGTTTAGTCTTGAAATGCAGAAAAGAGATATCCTCAAACGGGTATTATCACAGATGACAGGTATAGAACGACAACGTATCAGGCGCGGTAAATATAATAAAAAAGAAAATCAACGGATGCTAAAACGAATTAGCCAGCTCAGAGAAATGCCATTGAGGGTTGACGATCACTCAAATACAATAGATGAAATAAGCTATAAACTACATAAACTGGTTCGGCAAAAGAAATGTGATATTGCTTTTTTGGATTACATTGGACAGATTGATCCTCCGCATATTGTTGGTAGCAATATGCAGAATCGTATGAGGGAAGTTAGCCGTCAATTCGCTGACCTCCGTAAGCGACTGGACATACCGATCATAATTCTTAGTCAGCTCAACCGAGGCATATTGGGGCGTGAGAGCAAGCGGCCTCGTAAAGGTGATCTTCGTAATACAGGGGGACTTGAGCAAGATGCTGATACAGTGATCTTGTTACACCGTCCAGCAGTTTACGATAAGGACGAAGGTGATCTATCTAAAGCGACCTTTATCATCGACAAACAAAGGCATGGTCCCCAAGTTGACATACATGTAAGATATGATACACAAACAGGACGATTTCATAATGTCCGATACTAAATTGATATTTGGGGAAGAAATGACTAAAATCGGAATTGCAATGTACAAAAAGATGATCAAGGACAGTAAAGAAGATATGGTCTTAATGCTGGAAAAGGGCTATAGCTCAGAATGCATTGAATGGGAAAAGGATTTTAGGCGGTGGTGTCGAGATCAAATTTCTAAAGACAGACAAAAGTTACTTGACAAAAAGGATAAATGGCGTATAATAAAGGAAGAGTATAAAGAT
>JAGYMO010000335.1 GCA_018400255.1 Deltaproteobacteria bacterium | reverse complement strand
AAAAGTGGCCAAAATCGCTCGCAAAAGACTTTTTACGAGTTTGTCAAAATTAAAGAGGAGAAAAAAGAATAATGGAACTGCCCCTTCTTTATAAGGATATTATAAGAATTCTTCCGCACAGGCCCCCATTTTTACTTGTGGACACTATTACAGAGCTTGAACTGGGTAAAAGGGTGGTAGGAATTAAAAATGTCACCATTAACGAATCCTTTTTTCAGGGGCATTTTCCCGGCAACCCAATAATGCCCGGAGTTTTGGTAGTAGAGGCAATGGCGCAGACAGGAGGGATACTTGCCAGACTATCCGTTCCAGGGGTATTAGAAGATAAAAAGGAGAATGCCATATACTTTGCCTCTATTGACAAGGTAAAATTTCGAAAACCAATTTTACCCGGTGACCAAATTATTTTTGAACTTACCCCCATAAGGAAGGGTAACAGGGTATGGAAAATGAAGGGGAAGGCGACGGTAAATAATATTCTAGCGGCTGAGGCAGAACTCGTTGCCGTAATAAATTGAGGTTTTGAGGATGGGAATAGATATTCATAAATTTGCAGAGGTGTCTTCTAAGGCAGAATTAGATGATGGCGTTAAAATCGGACCTTTTTCAATCATAGGGGAAGGTGTAACTATTGGGAGAAATACAACTATTGGATCGCATGTGATTATAGAGGGAACTGCATCGATAGGAGAAAAAAACGTGATATATCCCTTTGTTTCTCTTGGGTTACCTCCTCAGGATACAAACTATAAAGGTGAGGAAACAAAACTTATTATTGAGAATGAAAATATAATACGGGAGTTTGTGACGGTTAATCGGGCTACTACTAAGCAGAATAGAGTGACTAAAATTGGTAGCAGAAATTACATTATGGCCTATGCACACATAGCCCATGATTGTACCCTGGGTGATTCTATTATAATGTCAAATGCCGCAACACTGGGAGGTCATATAGAAATAGGCGATCACGCCATAATAGGCGGATTGGTGGCTATACATCAGTTTGTCAGAATTGGCCCATATGCCTTTATAGGCGGAAAATCTGCAATAGTAAAAGATATACCTCCCTTTATGATGGCATCTGGCGATAGGGCAAAATTGTATGGATTAAACCTGACAGGCCTTAAGAGAGAGGGTTTCTCAGAGGAGAAGATAGAAATGCTGAAAAAGGCATATAAGATTATATGGCGTAGCCACAATCTTCTTAATGAAGCATTAGAGAAGGTGAAAAGGGAGTTGCCGGCCTTTGAGGAATTAGATACCTTACTTGAATTCCTGATAAGCTCAAAGAGGGGCGTCCTTAAATAGTAACCGAGCATGTAACATGGACAAAAATGGCGGGATCAGCGAGCAATATGATAAAATAGGGCTTATTGCAGGAAGTGGTAAGTTTCCGATTTTAATAGCTGAAACAGCTGCTAAAAAAGGTTTGAAGATAATTGCTGTAGCCCACAAGGGAGAGACTGATCCGGAATTAGAAAAAAAGGTTAGTAGTATTACATGGGTAGGCCTTGGCCAATTTGGCCATTTGCTTGAAGCCTTTAAATTAAGCGGTGTTAATAAGGTTTTAATGGCAGGTGGCATAAATAAGACAAACATGTTTAAAAACCTCAGACTGGACTTAAAGGGAATGGCGATAGCTGGAAAATTATTGGTATTCCATGATGATGATATTTTAAGGGCCGTTGCTAATGAGCTTGAGAAAGAAGGTATAAGCGTTGTTAGCTCTGCCATATATCTCCCGGAATTGTTAGCTCCGGAGGGTTGCTTTACTAAAAGAAGGCCGAGTAAGGAGGAGTTGACAGACATTGAGTTTGGTTGGGAGATGGCAAAAGAATTAGGGCGTTTAGATATCGGGCATTGCGTTGTCGTAAAGAGAAAGACGGTACTAGCTTTGGAGGCCATTGAAGGCACTGATAAGGCCATACTGAGGGGCGGAGAACTGGCTCATAAAGGCGCAGTAGTTATTAAGGTCTGTAAGCCTGATCAGGATCTTAGATTTGATCTTCCTGCCGTTGGCCTTAACACTATAAGGACAATGTCAAGGGTTAAGGCATCTACATTAGCAATTGAATCAGGTAAAACCCTTGTCTTTGATAAAGAGGCAATGATAAGATTTGCAAATGAATTGGGTATATCTATTATCTCAAGATAATAGTTTGATGGGATAATACTGTTTCTCAGTCGAAAAAGGAATAGCAAAGAGCATTTAGAAATAAAAGGGTATGGTATTACGTGAATAAATTACGATTTGGTGTTGTAGGAGTTGGTTATATAGGCCAACTGCATGCCGAGAAGTATGCTGCCATGAAGGATATTACTTTAGCTGGATTGGCAGATATTGATTTTAAGAAGGCAAAGGAAGTGGCTCGTAAGTATAACACTAAGGCCTACAGTAGCCATCTTGAGCTTTTAAAAAATGTTGACGGGATTAGCCTGGCAGTGCCAACAGCAATCCATTTCCAAATTGCCCGTGATATCCTGAACCACGGAAAGCATCTGTTAATTGAGAAACCAATTACTCTACTATTAAGCGATGCTGATACATTGATAGAATTAGCAACTGACAATAAGATCGTCCTCCAGGTAGGGCACATAGAAAGATTTAACCCAGCGATAGTAAAAATGAGGCCCTTTGTTTTTGATCCTATTTACATAGAATCGCAAAGGCTAAGCTCTTTTACCAAGAGAGGAACTGATGTAGACGTGGTTTTAGATCTAATGATTCACGACTTAGATATAATACTGAATATAGTAAATTCAGATATCAGGGCGATAGATGCTTTTGGTGCGCCTTTAATGACTGATGCGATAGATCTTGCTAATGTAAAAATAAGCTTTTCTAATGGAAGTATAGCTAATTTATCGGTCAACAGATATTCCCATGAATCTGTTAGAAGAATAAGAATCCTTCAGCCAGGTAGTTATATCTCAGTTGATTACAGTAAAAGAAAATTTGGCATAACCACACTAAAAAGAAGTGGAGAGGATTTTGATCATTTTTCTTCTGATTCTTACGAAGAAACCATCTTTCAGGATAGTGACCCCTTATTTGAGCAGATTGGGTCTTTTATAGATTGCATAAAAAACCATACAAAGCCCAAGGTTTCAGGAATTGATGGGAGAAATGCTCTATCTTTAGCCCTAACTATTGGTGATCAGATTAAAAGAAAAACCTCCAGTGCTATCCCGGATAATGATTCTTTTCAAAAGGGTGGGTAATTTATTATAAATTGAATTAGCGGAGAGGGCTCAGGGGCTGTTTTTTTTACTAAAAAGAAAAAGCAATTTTTATGCAAAATATCAGACGCATAATGATTTTAGCTGGAGAGGCCTCTGGAGACATTTATGGGGCATATCTGACAAGGGCACTAAAAGGTATTTCACCTGATATTACATTTTTTGGCCTTGGAGGACGAGAAATGGAGAAGGCTGGTGTAAAGATCATTTATGAATCTTCGCTTTTGGCTGTTGTGGGGCTCATGGAGTTTATTTATAAAAGTAGATATATTCTAAAGGCCCTAAGGGAAACTAAGAAGATATTAGCTAAAAGCGCGCCGGATCTCTTAATACTCATTGATTATCCGGGGTTTAATCTTAATGTTGCCAAAAGTGCACATGCCCTGGGAATACCTGTGCTTTATTATATCCCGCCTCAGCTATGGGCATGGTGGAAAGGGAGGGTAAATAAGTTATCAAAAAGGGTGGATCAGCTGGCTGTTATACTGCCGTTTGAGAAACAATTTTACCGAGAATATGGGATGAAGGTAGAATATGTTGGTCATCCTCTTTTAGATCTGCCTTTGCCTGCGGAAAGCAAGAGAGAAATTACGGAAAGATTGGGCATTGATAATAAACAGAAGCCGATCATTGGCTTGCTTCCTGGCAGTAGATCTGAGGAAATTATTAGGCACATGCCAGTTATGGTTGAGGCGGCTAAAATAATATCTCGTCATTATCCTGACTTACATTGTGTTTTACCGCTGGCCTCTACCATCAAAGAGGATATGTTAAGACGCTATATTGACGACTCAGGTTTAAATTTTACTATTGAAGGCATTGACACAAAAATACTGCTTAAAATAAGTGATGTGGCCTTTATAGCTTCAGGAACTGCTACTTTAGAGGCGTCTATAATGCATACTCCCATGGTGATAGTGTATAAGGTTTCCCCTATAAGCTATATTTTAGGCAAATTTCTTATAAATGTACGGAATGTTGGCCTTGTAAACTTAGTTGCAGATAAAGAGATAGTTCCGGAATTAATTCAAGGCGATGCAACAGCAGAAAATGTGGCCAAAGAGGGAATTACTATTTTAGAGAATAGTGGTGTAAGGGAAGAAATAAAAAGGGATTTAAGTCGAGTTAATAAGAAACTGGGTAAGGGTGGGGCCTCCATTAAGACGGCAGGTATAGCAGCGAAGATGATGGACCTTATTGGCTAGAAATTATCAGCAAAAATGTCTAAAGAATTAAATAATTATCAACTAAAGACAAAGATGTATGGCTGAAACAATACTTATAACAGATGATGAGCCGAATATAATTCAATCCTTAGGGGGTATACTTGCCGATGAAGGATTTACGGTAATCACTGCAGATTGCGGCTTAAAGGCTCTTGATATAGTAAAAGAGACTATTCCGGACCTAATAATACTGGACATTTGGATGCCTGACATAGACGGAATTGAAACGCTTGCAAGGATAAGGGAGCTTTATCCAACATTGCCGGTAGTTATGATATCAGGTCACGGAACTATAGAAACAGCTGTTAAGGCTACAAAATTGGGCGCATACGATTTTATCGAGAAACCACTTTCTTTGGATAAGGTAATATTGGCGGTAAATAATGCATTAAATTATAACAGGCTGGAATCAGAACTTGATCTTTTTAGAGAGAAGGAACGCCAAAAGCATCAGATTACTGGGCATAGCAAGGCCATAACCGAATTAAGGGAACAGATAGAATTGGTTGCACCTACGGATGCATGGGTTCTTATTGTTGGGGAGAATGGAACCGGTAAGGAGTTAGTTGCACACACAATACATAGGTTAAGTAAGAGAAATTCGAAACCGTTAATAGAGGTAAATTGTGCGGCTATACCAGAAGATTTAATTGAATCGGAGCTTTTTGGGCATGAAAAGGGTGCGTTTACCGGGGCTACGACAATGAAAAGGGGAAAATTTGATCAGGCCAATGACGGGATGTTGTTTTTAGATGAGATTGGAGATATGAGCCTGAAGGCCCAATCAAAAGTTTTGCGTATTTTACAGGAACAGAGGTTTGAAAGGGTAGGTGGGAATAGAACGATCAGGGTAAATGTGAGGGTTATCGCCGCCACAAATAAAAACTTAGACGATGAGATAAAAAAAGGAACGTTTAGGGAAGATCTTTATTTTCGTCTAAATGTTATACCAATAAGAGTTTCCCCCTTGAGAGACAGAGAAGATGATATACCCGAGCTAGTAGATGAGTTTCTCGATGAGTTTTCCCGGGAAACAAAAAAAGAACGGAAATATTTAAGTCCTGACGCCCTGGAGCTACTTAAAAAATATCCTTGGCCGGGAAATGTAAGAGAGGTAAAAAATCTTATAGAACGGCTTGCCATTATGTGCCCGGATAAAGTGATAGAAACTAAAGATATACCTTTCCCTTACAATACGCAAAAGATTGAGGATAAAAATTTCAAGGATTTTTCTTCCTTCCAGACCCTTAAAGAGGCTAGGGAAAGCTTAGAGAGATCATTTATTTCCAAAAAATTGGAACAGTACGGAGGCAATATCAGTAAGACTGCTGAGGCTATTGGCGTAGAACGAAGCAACCTTCACAAAAAGATGAAAATATACGGTTTAAGCTGAGCAATGAGTGCCACATCTTGTCAATAAATTATTTTATTTACTTATCTGCATGCCCTTTGTTTTCAGCCTTACCTTTTTCACCATTCAATATTTCGTATATAATTGACCAAAGGTGTTCTTTGCCCTGACCTGTTTTTGACGAAAATTTAATAAATTGATTGATATTCTTAATTGCAAGGCTATTGGAGATAAGACTTAGCTGGCGAGCCGTTTCACTCTTTGATAATTTATCGATTTTCGTAATTACAATAATTATTTTTATCTGAACAGCTTTTAGCCACATTATGAGATCTATGTCTTTTTCCTGTAAACCTCTCCTTACATCTATAATTACAACAACAGCCTTCAAGCTAGATCTATTTTTGAGGTAATTCTCAATCAAACTTTTCCACTTGCTCTTCATTTCTAATGGAACGCTTGCATAACCATAACCAGGCAGATCTGCAAAATAAATGTCTTTTTCGATAGAATAAAAATTAATCGATCTAGTTTTTCCTGGCTTGGAGCTAATCTGGGCAAGGGCTCGGCGATTTACAAGGGTATTTATAAGGGAAGATTTTCCTACATTTGACCTTCCTACAAAGGCAATTTCTGGTCTATCAGGAGCTGGAAATTGTTCCGCCCTAAAAGCACTCGTTAAAAAGGAAACATCCATTTATCTAATGATGTTATAGACAGTTTTTTGTTCACGTCTATTTTTATCTATGATTAAGAAAATTTTCAATTCTGTTAAGTCCTTCAGTTATATTTTCTAGGGAGTTAGCATAGGAAAATCGCAGGTAGCCTTCTGCATTTTCCCCAAAATCTATTCCAGGCGCAACAGCCACGCCAGCCTTTTCAAGCATTTCAAATGATAGATCATAGGAGTTTGGAGAAAAATGCCGTGCCTTTGCAAGAACATAAAAAGCCCCCGCAGGATCAACAGCTACACCGAATCCAATTTCTTTTAACCTCTTCAGTATATAGCCCCTTCTTGTATTATAGGTTTTTCTCATATTTTCCATATCTGGCTTTGCATTTTTTAATGCCGCTATGGCAGCCCATTGAGAGATGCTTGTGGCTGAAATAAAAAAATTTTGTTGCATTTTTTGAATAGGTCTGACGAATTCAGGTGGGGCTATTATATAGCCGAGTCGCCAACCAGTCATTGCATAAGCCTTAGAAAAACCGTTTAAAATAAATGCCTTATCTGTGTATTCTAACATCGAGTGCTCTTTGCCTTCATATACAAGGCCATGATATATTTCATCAGAAATAATATGTATTCCGAGATCGGCTATGGCCTGCATCTTATCAGGGGATAGAAGATTGCCTGTTGGATTTGACGGGGAATTAATCATTACTGCCTTTGTTTTTTTGGAGATCACCCTGGCAATGTCCTCTGGCCTATACTGAAATCCGTCCTCTTCCTTGGTTTTTATGTGTGAACACCTTCCGCCGACATAATTTACTATGTTGGGATAACAAGGATAACAAGGATCAGGAAGAATAATTTCCTCCCCTTGTTCTAATAGGGCAGAAAAAATTAATAACAGGCCTGGTGATGTTCCAGAGGTTACTATAACCTGTTCCTCGTCTATTTGAACCCCGTAAGACTCTGTGTAGTGCTTGCAGATTGCCTCTCTTAGCTCTGGGATACCGAGGCTATGTGTATAGTGTGTTTTGCCGGCCTTTATCGCCTGCATTGCAGCATCTCTAATGCACTGAGGCGTATAAAAATCCGGCTCACCTATCTCAAGGTGAATGATATTCCTTCCTTCTCGTTCGAGGTTGTTAGCTTTTTCAAGCACATCCATGACGATGAAGGAGCGTATTTGTTGAGATCTTTTTGAGGCTTCCATATCTTTGATTTATCTCCTTTCCCATCATTAAATAACCTTGTTTAATGGGTATTCGATTATGCCCTTTGCTCCTTTTTCTATAAGTTGAGGAATTAACTCTCTTACCTTTTCTCGATTTATCATAACCTCAACCGAGAACCAATCTGGCTGCAGGAGATTGGCTACTGTTGGCGAAGTTATGCTCGGAAGTACATTTATAATTTCCTTCAATTTTTGTTCGGGTACATTCATTTTTAAACCTACCATATTTTCTGCCTTTAATGCACCACTAAGGAGTAAAACAATTTGCTCAATCTTGCGCCTTTTCCAAGGGTCTTCCCATGAATTTTTATTGGCTATTAATATAGTATTTGATTGCATTAATTCATGAATAATTTTTAAACCGTGCGCCTTTATAGTATTGCCTGTCTCTGTTACCTCAACCACGGCGTCTGCTAATCCAGTTACGACCTTTGCCTCCGTTGTTCCCCAGGAAAATGAGACATTAACGTCTATTCCCCTTTGAGCAAAATATTTTTTTGTAAAATGTACCATCTCTGTCGCGATTTTTTTACCATTCAGATCGGATAATTCTTTGATGTCAGAATCACTCGCTACAGCCAAGACCCATCTGGCAGGGCTCTGGCTAACCTTGGAATATATTAGGTCAGCAACTGTCACAACATCTGATTCATTCTCCTCCGTCCAATCTTTTCCAGTTAGCCCTGCGTCAATATTCCCGTTTTCAACATGAACAGACATTTCTTGCGCCCTTAAAAGGGAGCACCTTATTTCACTATCATTGATTTCGGGAAAATAGTTTCTATTAGCTGAGGAAATTTTCCAGCCAGATTTTTCGAATAATCTTAGGGTTGCTCCTTCCAGGCTTCCCTTTGGTATGCCGAGTTTAAGCAAGTTCATTTTTTATACACCTCATCAGGGTTAAATATTTTTTCACCCACTATTGATTTTTCACCATTCCTCTCAATTTTGTTATGAAAACAACTTTCGTATCCAAGGTGACATGCGGCCCCTCCGACCTGCTCTATCTTTATAAGGATGGTATCATAATCACAGTCGACGAAAACCTCTTTTACAATTTGTATATTACCGGATGTTTCACCTTTATGCCAAATTTCTTTACGAGAGCGACTCCAATAATGGGCCTCTCTGGTTTTAAGGGTTAGTAACCATGAATCTTCGTTCATGTATGCCAGCATCAAAATCTTACCTGTTTTGTGGTCTTGCGCAATTGCCGGCAAGAGACCACCGCCTTTTTTAAAATCTAATTTGATCATATCATAATGCCCCAATACTTTTTTTACAAGTACATCAAAAGTTTTTAGTATAACAAAAAAAGTAAAATATTCATATGAAAAAGATATAAAATTGCCCATAGTGATTTTGAAATTTATCTATACTAAAAACCTTAAATAGTGATATATATTTTAGTGGTATATTATAAAAGGAGGAGGCTATGATAGATCCAATAGTAAACGAAACTAATTTCAGTAGTTTGCAACTGTTAACCCGTGGAAAAGTCAGGGATATCTATAATGTGGGCAATAACCTGCTTATAGTTGCTACAGATCGCATATCGGCATTTGATGTAATTATGGATGATCCTGTCCCGGATAAAGGAAAGATCCTTACCAAGATATCTGTTTACTGGTTTAGAAAACTCTCCTCCATTATCGCAAATCATTTAATAAGTCTTAATCCGGATGAATATCCCGATGAATGTAGTCCTTATAAAGAATTTCTCATAGGAAGGAGTATGCTTGTACAAAAGGCTAAACCCTTACCAGTAGAATGTGTTGTCAGGGGTTATATCTCCGGGTCTGGTTGGCTTGAATACAAAAAAACCGGGAGTGTTTCAGGCGTACCCTTGCCGGAAGGCCTGGAAGAGTCATCTAAATTGGAGGAACCGATATTTACCCCATCCACTAAAGGTGAGCCCGGGACACATGACGAAAATATTTCTTATGATGAAGTGGTGAGACTTACAGATGAAAAAACAGCGAGAGTAATAAAGGATACAAGCCTAAGGCTTTACGAGGAAGGCAGAGACCTGGCAATAAAAAGTGGAATTATTATTGCTGATACCAAATTTGAGTTTGGCATTGTTAATGACAAAATTATACTCATTGATGAGGTGTTGACACCTGATTCATCAAGATTCTGGCCGGCTGATGAATATAAGGCAGGCGGCCCCCAGAAAAGCTTTGATAAACAATTCTTAAGGGATTACCTGAACGGACTTAACTGGAGTAAACAGCCACCACCACCAAAATTACCACCTGATATAATTAAAATCACAAGGGAAAAGTATCTTGAGGTTTTAAAGAGATTAACAGGTGAGGAAATCTAATACTTAGATTGCTTTTTTCTCATGGTAGCTCATAACACATTGGCAAGTGAATGCTTGTATTCCGCATCAAGCTTTATATAGAAGCACTTTTTACCCCGACGGCAGAAAGCCACGGCTTTAGCCGTGGATGAATGCGCCTATAGTCGGGATGT
>JAGYMO010000334.1 GCA_018400255.1 Deltaproteobacteria bacterium | reverse complement strand
GCAAGTTTATCCTGAGATAGCCCCTTCTTTTTTCTAATTCTCTTTATATTTTCGGATAACATAATTTCTCTTGACAACTAACAATATATTACTATAATTATAATACAACAATATTTTCCTATTCCTGTTTTGTTATTTTACCCCTAAGGAATGAAAAAGTAAAATGAAATGAACAAAAGAATCTATTCTTACTTAATTCTGGGAATTTATTTTACTTGCGGGTTAACGTTAGGGTTTACTCTCGCTGAAAGACCTTTCCCTCGTCGAAACAGTATAACCGTGGATATTGTAAAAGAAAGCGACGGGATCTTAATTTATAACCATCTTTCAGGAAATCTAGTCTTTGAATACAGTAAAACCAACTCAACCGACTTCTCCGCCTACCGGGAGTTTGAGGATTTGTGGAAAGAAATCACCTTGCAGCATCATTGTGATGAACGAACGGCAGACAAAGACGTCTGTAATTGATAGACAATTGAATATTTGTTTTGTAACTGGTTGCTTATTAGCGAGTTATTTAAAGCGTCTGGAAAGACAACACTAAATCATCTGTAAAACATGCGTTGAAGCACTTTTCTCTTCTTTGGTCTTCGGTTTTATGATAATTTCTACATCATTATCTAGAGCGTTTAATAATTCAAAAAGGTAATCCATTGAAAATTTGCTAAGTTTACCATTCATTAAACAAGAAACTTTTGATTGAGATATATCTAATATCTCTGCTGCCTTTTTTTGTGTTAAGTCTCGTTTCCTTATAATGTCTGATATAAGAAACATTACCTGAGCACGAGCATAAGTCCTCTCAGGATGAGATACTCCAACATCTCTAAAAACATTTTCACTTCCCCTCTGAATCTTTTTTTTCTTCTTCATTTCTATTCACCTCATTTATAACTTGTCTTATAATCTTCCTCTGCCCATTTCATCCGGCGCTTAATCAATTCAATGTCCTTCGGCGGTGTTTTAATGCCATGTTTCGATTTTTTCTGGAAACAATGCAAAACATATATTACTTTTTTAAATTTTATCGTATAAACCGCCCTATATGTATTCCCAGCAAAATTTTCAATTATCTCTAATACTCCGGCTCCACCGAATCCCTTCAGAGGTTTTGCTATCTTGGGCTTGCGAGCTCTTTGAACTTCATAGAGAGCATATCCGATATCTTGTCTTACTTCCTCAGGAAAACCTCTCAAATCTTTTTTCGAAGACCCTATCCAGTTTATTCTTCTTTCACTCATAATATACCATATTTGGTATAATAATTCAAGTTTTTCTTCTCATTTTCCAAACTATTCATTATTCCAAAAACAACACCAATTAACTAATCAACCCTTGGAGAAAATTGTGAAATATAAAAACTCGACCCTCTCCTACCTTACCTGACCCATTTGGGCCTGCAATTATGTAAACACTTTTATTTCTCATCTTTCCAACATCTTATCACAAAATCAACATCAAAAAAGGTTAAAAATTTCTCACAAGAACCGGATCTATCATGATTTACATTTTATTTTTCTATCCGGAATGATACCTGTCTTTTTTCCAATTGCCGGGGTTGTTTATGATGTATTGACAGATGCGGTTTAATTCGAAATCATTGCGGATTATATGTTTCCTGCATTAAATGCGGGACAGACTCCAAAATTGCACTGCCAAAAATGTTTGTTAAATGACGGCCAATTTTTGGTTTGATTAATACGTTTTGTTGCCGCCGATTTAAATGAACGTATAATCGTTGACAATGAACCGGGTACCGGTTTGCCAAAACGTTCCATTGTTGGGGCACGGCATGCCGTGCCCTTACATATATTGATTATTCCATGGATATGATTGGGCATCTTTTAATCTGATTGATTTACGCTGGCCCGGCATTGTTTCTCCCCTCTACCATATAGGCGAAACAAAAGCCGAAATTCTTTCACTCCCCGGTGTCATTGTCCGACTTGTTCGGACAATCCATCCAAAAACGGAATTAAATAGGTGTGA
>JAGYMO010000333.1 GCA_018400255.1 Deltaproteobacteria bacterium | reverse complement strand
CGCATTCATCCACGGCTAAAGCCGTGGCTTTCTGCGGTCGGGGTAAAATTTTCTTCGACTAAAAAGAGCAATAAGTCTACTAAACAAGCTTGCATATCATAGCTTGATTTTGTGCTCCATTTTTGGGTTCCGCTTAGTGATTTAGTTAAATATACACCCCCCCATTTGGAGGGCGTGTTCAACTAATTTTTATAAAAATTGTTTTGGGTAAAAATAAAAAAGGCTAGATAGATATTCCACTTAACTCTAAATACCACTGATAGGTTTTTTTAATACCCTTTTTTAATCCAACGCTGGACTTCCACCCAAGATCATTGATAATTGATACGTCCAAAAGTTTTCTAGGAGTTCCATCGGGTCTATTTGTATCCCACGTAATTTCACCTTTGAAGCCTACCACACCTTTGACTATCTCTGCTAGCTCACATAAGGCAACATCTTCCCCGCTTCCTATATTTACAAACTCTTTTATATCCTCAGCGTTACAGTGCTCCATCACAAATAGTGCTGCTTCGGCCATATCATCTACATATAAAAACTCACGGAAAGGCCTCCCCGACCCCCACAGCGTGATTTTATCGGGATAAATCCCAAATTTTGAGAGATGATGACTGAGAAATTCCAAATCAAGATCAGACAATGAGCCATCATAAATATCTGGCTTGTTCCCAAATAATTCCAAATCGTTGACTATTAGATTATGGTCATTGTGGCGTAAAAGTTTTGATAAATGTAGCTTTCTCAAAAAGGCCGGCAGCACATGAGATGTATCTAAGTCAAAGTTATCATTCGGACCATACAGATTGGTAGGCATAACAGAGATATAGTTAGTGCCATATTGTTCATTGAAATATCGGCAAAGTTTTATGGCGGCTATTTTAGCTATAGCATATGGCTCATTGGTGGGTTCAAGGGGCCCCGATAAAAGATATTCCTCCTTGAGAGGTTGTGGCGCCAGCTTTGGATATATACAAGATGATCCGAGGTTCAGAAGTTTTTTAACGCCTGCATTATACGATGCATGAATCACATTTGCAGCTATTGCTATATTATCATATATAAACTCAGCTTTATATGTGCTGTTAGCAAAAATCCCTCCTACTTTCGCTGCCGCTAGAAATACATATTCCGGCTTTTCTTTCTCAAAAAAAACTTCTACGTCTTTCTGCCTTCTTAAATCAAGCTCCTTGCTTTCCCTATAGATTAAGTTCCCAAAATCTTTGGCTGTTAAGCTTCTCTGAATAGATGAACCAACAAGTCCTTTATGCCCAGCGATATATAGTTTTGATGTGGGAATCACCTGTTACCCCTACAATTTCATAAATGATATATCATGATTTGTATATCCAAAACCCTTGCTTTTAGAAATACTTATTCCCTCTCCTACCGGATTAAGTTGTTCCAATTTCATATCATAGTCTACCATAATTTTAATCAAATCATTAAAATTAATTTTTGGCTCCCACCCAAGTTCTTGCCTGGCCTTTCTTACATCAGCTTCAAGGTGCTCGACCTCTGTCGGCCTAAAATACCTGGGGTCTATCTCAACAATCACATCGCCTATTTTGAAAATAGTTTCCCATCTTGGTGATACACTCTTTATTGTTCCCTTCTCTTCCACGCCTTCACCCCTAAACTCTATCTCTATACCAGCATAGGAAAAGGCATTTAACACGAAGTCCCTTACTGGATAGCTTTTTCCTGTTCCTATTACAAAATCTTCGGGTTTTTCCTGCTGAAGAATCGTCCACATTAAAACAACGTACTCGGGCGCAAAGCCCCAATCCCTTTTCGCCTTCATATTTCCCAGGTAAAGCTTCTTTTGCTTGCCTGCAAGCATATTGGTAATAGCCCTCGTGATCTTTCTTGTAACAAAAGTCTCGCCCCTACGAGGAGATTCATGATTAAATAATATGCCGTTGCATGCAAAAAGATTATATCCCTCTCTATAATTAACAGTCATCCAATAAGCATATGCCTTTGCGGCTGCGTATGGGCTTCTTGGATAAAAAAAGGTTTTCTCCCCCTGAGGGGGAGGTGCGGCACCAAACATCTCTGAAGACGATGCCTGATAAAACCTGCTATTTACCCCGCTCCTTTGTATGGCATCCAAAAGCCTTGTGGCACCCAAGCCCGTAACGTTGCCTGTAAATTCAGGCATATCAAAGGAAACCCTTACATGGGATTGCGCGCCAAGCTGATATACCTCATCGGGTTTTATATTATATACAAGGCTTATGAGCTGGCCGGAATCGGTAAGGTCTCCATAATGAAGAAAAAAATGCACATCTTTACCATGGGGATCAACATATATGTGATCAATCCTATGAGTATTAAAGGTGCTAGACCTCCTTATAAGCCCGTGGACCTCGTATCCCTTAGATAAAAGAAACTCGGCAAGGTAGGATCCATCCTGACCGGTTATTCCTGTAATTAAAGCTTTTTTCATGTGTTCTTCACTCTTTTACTTAAATTTTAGCCCTTCCTTTATTAGTTGGTAAATTTTCAATAAACCAATTTAAAGGCATGAAAATAAAATTTTCTATTGCTGATAACTGGCCAAAGGCTGAGTAAAGTCAAAGCCTTTTAATAAAAGCTCATTTTTTTCTGAAAGTCTATAGTGTATCAGGGGCTCTTATATTTATTATGAAGCTGATGTTATAAATAGCATAGAATATAATCTTTGGCTTAGCTATCAAAAAATTCTCATTAAAAAAATTTAGGCAACAAATGAGTGATACTTTTTTAGCTGTTCGCTTTTATAAGTCCCTGCATGACCCTTTCCTGGCAGAGGGGCAACAACTAATGCTGACAGCACGGTAAACATAAGGGCATTAGCCGGTATGTGTAAATTAAAATCTATCAGGCTATGAAAAAGAATGGCTGTTACACCAGACATCGCACCAAGTGTTATACCTCTTATCAGGCGGCTTGGGCTCCTTAGCTTATAGAAACCTTCCCTAAAGAAAACTATTGCCATCCAGATAATAATGGGAATTAACAAAACCCCGACCTCAGCAATAAAGTGAAGGTAATCATTGTGTGCCTTCGTAAAATGGCTTGAAAGACCCGCAGGCTGATATTTTGTAAAACCTGAGGAAAAAGTGCCTGGGCCAGTTCCAAGCAAGGGCTTATCAGCAATCATTTTAATAGCCCCCTTCCAGGCTACTGTCCTTGCATAAAAGTCCGCCTCTCCCTCTTTTTCTAGAATACTTATGGCCCTTTCCACAACAGGGGTACTGGAAAGTATAACAATTGATAATAAAAGCAAGGAGCCAATCAAGCCTAGAAAAAGTCTTTTCTTCTTGAAATAGTAATTTTTCATCAAACCATAGGAAAAGAAGGAAATCCCAAAAATAAAGCCCATCCAGCCCCCCCTGGATAGTGAAAGAATCAGGGCAGTCACCATTATAAAGGATAAATAAATTATCAATAAAAGCTTGCCGCCCCTGAAATCAATTAAAAAGAGCCCCAATGTTAAGGGTATGACCATCTCTAAATAGCCAGCCAAATGGTTATGGTTCCCATAAGTAGCTGATAGAAAATCCATACTATATTTAAGGTCATCGTAATTCCACCAGGAAAAGGGATTATATCCAAACCTCTTAAAAATACCAAAAACCGATAAGAACGCGCCTACGCTAACAATAAGGTATGCAAAATTTAAAAGTCTTGGTTTGTTATTGATTGCAAAGATAACAAGATAAAAAATTGCCAGATAATTAATCAATAAGATTATTGCCCGCAAACTTGATCCTCTGTGAATAGAAAAAACGGCTGATACTACACATAATATAACAAGGGCCAGGATTGGCTTATTTAAGGCTGTTTTTACCCATTTCCATTCCCATTTGACACATCTGTCCAGCATAAATGAGGTTACAGCAGATAACGTTATTAGATGGATTATGGCTATCGCCCATTCCTGGACTGAGCCCCTGGCGAGAGGCGTAAATATTAGCAATAAATAAAGGGCATAACGGGCAATTTTTATGGACTCAGGCATGAAAAATAATTCCTGTCTAAACAAATAGTATCTGTTTTATCTGAATGTTCAAGTTTGTAAAATTCAATCTCATGGTATCTTCTTTGGTAATCTCTATTTTCCGGGTCTAGTTCTACGGCCCTTTTGTAATAATCAGTGGCTATAGAAAAATTTCCCATTAGCATACAGCATTCAGCCGCTCTTGCATAATAAGGCGCTCTCTCAGGGCTCAATCTGATCGCAACGTCCCAGTCTCTTAATGCCATATGGTATTTTTTTAGCTTCCGTCTTATCCATGCCCTATTATCGAAAAGCCATGGGTCTGGTTTAGCTGAGCACCTGATAGCTAAGCCAGCCTCTTTTTCAGCCCTCTCATATTTCTTTAAGCGATTAAGTATTTGCGAGAAAAGCAGATGATATTGACCTTTTTTTGCGTCAAGAACTACAGCCCTCTGTGCTGCAATTTCGGCATTGTCCCAATCTTCTTCTGCCTGCGCAATCCTTGCAAGAAGATAATATGCCTCAGGGGTAGGTTTTCTCTGGTTTAAATCCATCAAAATAGACCTTGCCTTGTTAAATCTATTTAACTGTATCAGGGATCGAGCTGTGAGAGTCTCTATTGTGCTTGAAAAAATAAAGCTGTGCCTTACTACGTCGAAAAGGTTATAACGCTCCTCTGTATACCCTTCCCTTCCATAAAAATTGTAGAGGTCATTAAGGTCTTTTTCCAGATGTCTGCTTAATTTTAGCCCCTTTAAAAAACATGTTTCTGCCATGGGCAGATCCATATTTTTTAAATAAAGATAGCCTAAGCGTATATAGTCTTTAGAAGAATTCTTATTGCCTTGCAGAGAAAGAATTTTTTTAAACTGAGAAACAGCGCCAGCCCAATCGCCTTCCTCTGAAAGAATTAAAGACATGGCCTTATAGGCATCACCCCTCAAAACGCCCTTTTTTATTGCGCTCTCAAGCCCTTTTTTGGCTGCCTCCCTTGTCGCAGGAGACCACAAAGCATCCTTCCTTATATCTTTATATACAGGTGGATAAACCATGAACAGCCTGGCGATAACAGAAAGAAATGTATTTGTGTCTTTATGAAAGTGATAAAGGTACCTGGAAAATTCATAATTATATACCATGGAATTTGGCCATAGCTCTATGGCCCTTTTGAAATAGGGGAGGGCGTGATAAGGGTTTTCATCGTTCACAGGAAATATGTTGTTGTATAATTTTTCAAGAGCCATCTCCTGTATCGCTACCCAGTAGGAAATTTCGGAATTTAGGGGATTAAACCTATATGCCTTGAGGTAATAATTTTTTGCTTGAAGAAAATGAGACAGGGCCTTCTCTTCTAAGCGGGTTATCTGAGCAATTTTAAAATGTGCCCTCCCGATCCTCTTAAGAATCCCAGCATTAGACGGGCTGAAACGTAATGCTTTATTAAGGGAGTTTATAGCCAATCCATAGTTTCCCTTACGAATCAGTCTATCGGCTCTTTGAACATATGATTGTGAGATTAAATCAAGGAAGAGGTGATAAAACAAAAAGACAGAAAATGCTATTGTTAGGGTGCAAAAAAATACTCGCAGGATAAGAGAAAAGTGTGCCCTGATACCACCTGTTTGCACTATTTCTTTTCTCCGTAATACGTTGAGTAATATTTATGGTAATTCTTGTAATAACCCTCTCTCTTTACATCAACCTGGCCAAGCACTATTCCCACAAGATTGGCCTTTACCATATTAAGTTGCTCTATAGCCTTTGTAACCATATTTCTGTTCATGTTGCCCGCTTTAACTATCAGTACCGCCCCGTCTGAGTATGGTGTTAATAAAAGGGCGTCGCTTGCAGGCAATAATGGGGCTGAATCAATGATTAGAACATCAAAAAATTTTTTCAGCTTTGACACAAGGAAAGGCATAATCTCAGATGATAGTAATTCCGATGGGTTAGGGGGTATTTTCCCGCCAGGGAGAAGGAAAAGATTTTCAATCCCCGTTTTTATAATGACTGAGTTAATCACTTTTTGAAAAAAAGGCGTTTCCTCCCATTCAGAAATACTCTGGCTTAATAGGCTCGTAAAATCTACTGGGTTAAAAAATATTTTTCTAAAACTTTCTTCAGGCATATCTTTAAAATAAAACACTCCTTCGTTAAACTGAAGGGCGACCCTGAGGCCTTCCATCATATAAATTGTAAGTGGGCCTGTCAGTTGTTCCCTTTGGAGAAATCCGCCATTCAAAAGGATAAAGCTCAGCCTTTGTCCGGTATGCTCTTGCCTTTGAACAGCCTGACTTATTTTTTCTTTATCCAGCAAGCCTGTTTTCTCTAAAATAGCGGGCAGCTCATTTTCCTTAGGCCTTGTTACCCAGTCTAGATCAACCAAATTACCCTGTAAAAAACTCAATGTTAATTTATGCCCATCCCCAGACAAACCTAAAAGCCCTGTCTTTTTTTGGATGGATAAAAGGTGAAAAAGATCATTTATGGAAACTTCCCCTAAAGAGCCTTTTTGTATATCAAAGTTATAAATCTCCGAAATTAGCCCTGTAAGGCCAGGTGATTTATCAGCACCCATAAGATGGCTAAGGGTGGTTTTTCTAAGGTCAGCATCAACCATCAAGACAGACATCCCGGATTTACTTATTGTGTATGCTAGGTTCGCTGCCGTGCTTGTTTTTCCCTCATCTTCACCAGCGCTGGTTATTAAAAGGGAGCCAAACCCCTTTTTCATAAACGAAAAATTGATATTGGTCCTTAAGGTTCTATAAGATTCTGCAAAGGAGGAATTCATAGGGTAGTTATCCAAAAATAAGTTAGACAAAACAGGAGAAATCGCATGCCCTTTTTTTGCCTTTTTTTTCCCTTTGATGCCGGCCATGCCTGTCTTTGGTATTACTGAAAGAACTGGAAGTTTTATATACCTTTGAACATCCTCCTCAGTACGCAAAGATCTATCAAGGTATTCCCATAAAAAGGCCAAGCTTGTACCAATTACAAGGCCAAAAATAACGCTTAAAATAAAATTAAGCATTTTTCTGGGCCTGACAGGGCTTTGGGGCGCTACGGCCTTTTCGGCAATTCTTATATTAGATAGGCCTTTATTAACAACAATATTAGATTCCTTAACCTTAGAAAGAAGCGTATTGTATAATTTTTTATTTGTCTCAACATTTCTCTCTAATATGCTATATTTTAATTCTTTCCTGTTTATACCAAGGGCTTCTTTTTCAAAATCTCCTATAGTTTTCTGCAGCACAGCCTCTCTCGACAGAAGCACAGACCGCTCAGATTTAATGTTTTCAATTTCTTTTCTAAATTCTTCTTGGAGTTTGCTTCTTGTGTTATCAATCTTTGTTTGTATTTGTATTGCCTTTGGATGCTTAGGTCTATACACCTTTTTAAGTCTTTCAAGCTCTACCTCGGATTCGAGGAGCTGGCTGTAAAGATTATCTATTAGTGGATTATTTATGAGGGATCGTATACGAGGGAAATCTTCCCCCGGAATAAGGTCTTGCCGCAGCTTTTCCAATACAGAATCCAGTTCAAGCCTTTTATTCCTGGCATTTATATAGGCATCATTAAATTCTTCTATTTTCTTAATTATTACACTTTGCCTTCCCTTTATTGAAAAGAGTTTCTCTCTTTGTTTATATGCCAAGAATTCTTCCTCAGCATCTTCTAACTTTTTCTTCATTTCATACAACTGGTCTGTCATCCAGCTTAATGTATCTTTAGATGAGGATAGGTTGTTGGCTATATTAAACTCAATGTAAGCCATTGCAATAGAGTTTGCCAAATCTATGGCAACATCTCTATTATGGTCATCTACATTTATCCGCAAAAGACGAGTGTCTCTAACCTGATCAATGTTGATTTTTCGTCCCAGCTTTTCAATTATATATGCCAATCTTTCCTGGGAGTTTGGGGTCTCTTCATTTTTCTTGAGGAGCAATCTTATATTTTTCTTGAACTGCGCCAACATCTCCTTCCAAGGATTGATTTCTATCTCCTGCCCTATATCTAACCGATCAAGGTTCAGGTGGTTTATAACCTTCTTTAAGACAGGCCGTGAGGTTATAAGCTTGAAATGGGTATTGAATGTGAGTGATTGGCTTATATAGCTTTCATAATCTAACCTTTCACCCGTCAATGGTGATGTGCTTTGTTCCTTTTCAATAACAAGGGTGGTGCCGGCCCTGTATATGGGTTTTGCCAGGAAGCTGAAAAGCATTGTCAGAGATACAACTATAGCGAGGCAGGAGAATATAGTCCACCTGTACTTTGCAAGGATATAGTAATAATCTGTAAGATGAAGAGATTGTTTATTCCCTGAAATGGTCATATCTTCTCCATAATTATGCAAAACCTGCATAATAAGCAAAAAACTACCTTCCTTCTTATAATTGTCAAATATGCTGCCTCCATAATTCCTCTTACTCTATAACCATGTCTCTGGTACATATATTCTGTCACCAGGCTTCAATTCAATGTCAGGGATCTTTCCCTCCCTGACCTCATCCAAGTTAATTTTAATTATCCCCTGATTTTTCTTATTTTTTCTTATAATCTTAGTTCGGTTAGGTGCAGCAAATTTGTCAAAACCCCCGGCCATTATACATGCATTCATTGCAGTTAATCCGACCTGAAAATCATAGACACCGGGTTTTTTGACCTCCCCTTCGACATATATCTTTGATTCTGCTAAATCAAGGGTCTTTTCAAGGGGGATATAAACAACATCACCTGGCTTGAGCATTACATTAAAGCTCATATCGCCTAAATCCAAAAGTTTCTTTAAGTCTATTTTAATTGGGTCTTTGACAAGGATGAAGTCCTCAATCGCTTCCTTCTGTTCTATTAGCTCCACGGATTCCCTCAGTATGTAGGCTACGTTCCCTCTTTCCGGCAAGACACCGCCAGCCTTTGCTAAAAGCTCCATCAGGCTTGTATTTGAAGATACCTCATACATACCAGGCGATTTTACTGCCCCTGATATATAATAATGGAGGCTGTGGTATTCTTTTACTCTAATATTCACTTGAGGATTCACAAAGTAATCTCTGGCCAAAGGCTCAGTGATGGCCAATTCTAACTGTCTAATTGACAAGCCTTTAACGCTTACAGGGCCAATAAAAGGCGCATTAATTGTGCCTTGAGCAGAAACAGTGAGGTCTACTTTCTGTTGCTCCTCTCCGCCGGCGTAAATTATTACGGTAAGGATATCCCTTGGCCCAATCAGATAGTCTTCATTCTGGGCATTTGAATGTAAAGAAAACACAAACAGGCATATCCCAATAATAAATGGGGCTAAAAAAATATTTTTTGAGATTTTAAAAAAATCATTCATTATTATTGGAGATATGAAAAAAAGATGAGGCAAAGAAATGAAAAAGGCAGATAACCAAAACCTCTATGCTTACTGCCTTTTTTAGTCTTCTATGTATTGACAAAAAGCTACTTTTTCCCAAGAGGATAACTGAAGTCCATTTTTGCCATATAATACCTGTTGTCATAGTCAAGGCCGGCAAGATTAGAATTACGGTCCTCATAGCCGGCGGTCAAAGAAAATGTGAGCCACTCTAAAAATTTATAGCCTAAGCTGCATGATAGATTATATATCTTATCTTCACGCAATTCTATCGAACCGGATGGCGTAATCCCTGTTGTTATTTCATAATCGCTATTTTGGTAATAACCTTGAGCAGAGGCTATTATTTTTTCCATAAATACATGCATTGCCTTTAGGCTATATCTTTGGGCCTTAAAATACTCTTCACCTTCTCCTAAATCATTTAAATTTTGTTCAGCGGCCAACTCTATGGAACTCCTGGGTTCCCTATTAGGTTTTGGTGGGTTCTGCCCCATAAGGCTTACTCTGTATGTAAATAAATCCATATCATCTATGCTGTTGACATCAAAACTTCGATTCTGGTAACCCGCACCTGCTTCAACTGAAAAATATTTAAATTGTTTCATAAATATCAGCTTAATTTGATCCGAATCATAGTCTGAGCTTGCAAGGTCATAGTCCATTTCCCAAGTTTGATACTCGAGATTAAGAGTAGTTTTCGGTTTTAAATTGTAAGTCAATGTGATGATAGCCCTGTTCTCTTCAGCATCTTCATTGGCTGCTTTATCATAGTCTCTTTCTTTGTATCTATACCTAAACTCAGATGATAACTTAGGGCCAATCTCATATGAAACCCAGGGAGATATCTGATTTACAGTATACTTGTCTCTCGAAATTGAATTGCTGAATCTGTCTGAATCTGCTGGTTCACGTGTCTTGTCGTATAAATCCTCCAATCCCAAAAAGAGTCTGTCTGTCGGTTTATAAGTATCTCTAAATATTAACTTATGTCCTGTATAATCTTCCCTGTCCGCAGGCTCCTGCCCAGGCAATAGACTATCCTGATCATCATAGTTATAATTATTTAGTGTGTAGCTGAAGGAAAGCAGGTTTTTGGCCGTTTCAAAACCCAGGTCTACTCCTGGCTGAAAGAGGTATGTGTAAACCTCCCTTTCATTTACCTCAGATTTATAAAAGTTATCATCAACCTTCCAGCTAGCTGAAAACCTTGGTTTTATTTTGAACTTTTGAGCTGCCATAGCAGTCCCACCGAGGATCAAAATAAATAATATGACAACCAATAAGCATAAGTTGTGTTTTCTGAGTAGCATTTATTTTCTCCTTTTTTATTGTTTCATAAAGATAAAGATTGAAAGAGAATTATGATCTTATTGAGTAACATACCTTTTAAATTGGGCTGGCCGGCTCAATTTCCTTAATTAACAGTTTCTCCTCCTCTGGTAATTTGTAAGGTTCAGGTACTATGGGTTCAATGCCGCACGCGCGAAGTATCTCTATAATCCTTTTTTGAATTTGGTCAAGCTTCTGAATAAGTTCATTAGCATCCTTGAATACTTCCCTGGCCCCTGAAACTGTTTTTGGTGAGGTACTTGTTTGAGCAATATATGAGGATGCATATATAGCCTGAGTGGTAGCCTTTGAGATGTTATAGTGAGTTGTCAATGCGGCCTCTGCGGCCGAACAATAATCCTCCTTCTTCATTGTATCTAATACCTCGGTAATCACCAGGGACGTCTCTTCTACCACCTCTGATAAAAGCAATGTCGCCTCATTGGCATTTTCTAAGGCACTTTTAGCAAGGCCTAAATCGCCGACATGTCTTGCCTCGCTGGCAGCTTCAAAGCCATTTTTGGACAACTCATCTGCCTTTTGAAGTTTTTCTCTCAGGGTTATTTCCGCGGATAGAAAAGGTGCTGTTAAAAAAGAGGCTAACGAAAAAGAAACAACACATAATGCAAATATATTATGACGCACAAATTTTTTCATAACGCATATCCCCCTTTTAAGCCTGGCTAATAGAATTTACCAACCGCCTATCATGTTATTGTTTATATTGATTAATTGAGCCCTTACACTTTATTTGTAAAATGTGTTTTTGACATTTTTTTCTGAGATTGATAAATTAACATAAATTACTTTCATATACAGAAAAAAAAGTCAACAAAAATAAATATGGACAAATATCTGGACATTTAATAATCAATTGTATCGGCTAAAAATTTTTATCAAAATTAAACATGTTATCATAAGGAATATATTGCCATGGATACTATTAATTCAAATAAATTGAGCGTCCAACCTTCTGTAGCGGTTATTGGTTCAGGTTATTGGGGGAAAAATCTTATAAGAAATTTCTATAATTTAGGGGCACTAAAATGTCTTTGCGATAAAGATGAAATACTGCTGGGCCATTTTCAGGAGCAATACCCGGGCATACAAACATGCCTCGCATTGAATGATATTTTGTCCAGGCAGGATATAGAGGGTGTAGTTATTGCCACACCAGCAGAAACACATTTTACAATGGCTCGAGAGGCACTGCTTGCTGGAAAGCATGTTTTTATTGAAAAGCCAATGGCCCTTCATAGTCAAGAGGGTGAAGAGCTTGTATTTTTAGCAAAAAAAAATAACAAGATTATTATTGTTGGTCACTTAATGCATTACCACCCCGCCTTTGTACGCTTAAAAGAGCTTGTAGGCCAGGGAGAACTTGGCAGGATTAATTATATCTACTCGAACAGGTTAAATTTAGGAAAGATTAGAAGAGAGGAAAATATACTTTGGTCCTTTGCCCCCCATGATATCTCCATGATACTGTCTATTGCGGGAGAGAGGCCAGAGACCATTATGACCGCAGGGGGAAATTATCTTCACCAAAGGATTGCGGATGTTACCCTCACCCATTTAAATTTTCCCTCTGGCCTAAAGGCACATGTTTTTGTAAGCTGGCTTCATCCCATCAAAGAACAAAGGCTCGTGGTTGTTGGTGATAAAAAAATGGCCGTCTTTGATGATACCCAGCCATGGGAATCTAAGCTGCTCCTGTTTGCCCATAAAATAGAATGGATTGGTAAAAAGCCGATACCCACTAAATCAGAGCCTGAGCTTGTAGCCGTAGAAGAAAAAGAGCCTTTAAGGGAAGAGTGCGCGCATTTTTTAAACTGTATTAAAAATGGCGAAAACCCCATCACAGATGGAGCTGAAGGATTGAGCGTGCTTGAGGTGCTTAATGCAAGCCAGTTTTCACTTGAAGAAAACGGCAGGTTAGTAAATATTGAAGAAGTATCAGAAAAACATATAGTGCCGGATGCCAAAAAAAGGTATTTTATACATCCTACTAGCATAGTGGACGAAGATGTTTCAATACAGGAAGGGGTAAAAATCTGGCATTTTTCTCATATTCTTTCCGGCTCAAGAATCGGAGAGAAGAGTAACATTGGCCAGAATGTGGTTATAGGCCCTGATGTTACCATTGGAAAGAGCTGCAAGGTGCAAAACAACGTTAGTATTTATAAAGGCGTAACCCTTGAGGACGGGGTTTTCTGTGGGCCATCAATGGTTTTCACCAATGTATATAACCCCAGGGCAGAGATCAGAAAGATGGATCAGCTTAGGGGTACCTTAGTAAAAAAGGGTGCTACCATTGGCGCAAACGCAACCATTATCTGCGGTATATCTCTTGGCCGTTATTGCCTGATTGGCGCTGGATCAGTTGTTACAAAAAATATCCACGATCATGCCTTAGTTGCGGGAAACCCCGCAAGGCCAATCGGATGGGTCTGCGAATGTGGGGAGACACTGGAAGATAATCTCATATGCACAGCCTGTGGAAAAAGATATAGAAAAACCTCTAAGGGGTTGGAACGGGACACGGATTAGGATAAGTCAACTACTATCCCTGAAAGGGATAGCTTGAGGGTCAGAGGCACAAAGGCACACAGGCACTGAGTTGGCGAGGGGTTTTCTCCCATTCCCCGAAGGAGACAATAAGGGAAGTACCATGGAATCATCAGGCAAATGGAATTACAAGAACCCTGGCAAAGCAATGATGGCCCTAAATAAGCACAGAGATTATAAAAACCGGCAGGTAATAAAACGTTTAAAATACATACTAGGTTATTGATAAAAAAGAGATGGAACCTTTTCGAGCTAGCTTCAAGCAAAATGTTGGTCCGACTTCCGAAAAAATACGGGAATGCGCACCAAAGACCATTGATGAATGGCGTGACTACTACTTTACAAAAGTAAGTTCTAAAGAACATATTGAAGCACTTGGTAAAAGACTTTATATTAAAATCACTGGAGCCAATCAAACTGATATAACGGAGATCACGGAAAAGGATTGCGTAGATTACATTACACAGCTTGTTATTGACAGGGCTTTTGATAGCTATATGACGGAAATCAGAAATGTTTATGAGCACCTTGAAAAAGAACTCGGAGTTAAGATAGAGCCGGCCCCTGATGACTGGGGTAGCCTATACAATATTGATTTCTTTATTGCAGTAAAGGGAAATTATATAGGAATACAGATAAAACCAGTCAATCAAGGCTTTCAGTCATTTCAAACGTTTAAGGAAAATAATCCACTGGCCGAAACCCAAAAGGAATTTACCCGCCAACATGGCGGCAAAATCTTCTCTATTTTTTCATCCAAGCTTGGAAACGGGCAGGAGATTTTAAATATCGAGGTTGTGGATGAAATAAGGGATGAAATAAGACGGCTAAATAAATAATTCCTTACACCGCAAGAGAGCAAGTAACAGCTTTTTTGCCTCAATTGCAATCCGGTGTTGGATACCTTTTATTCATTAACTATACAAGGGTAATAACTAATGTCTGATTCTTTAAGCACTATTTCTGAAAAGGCTGGAATGCCCCCGGGTTCCCTAGTTCATGTAGGCAATACCCTGGAAGAGGAATCAAGAATATCAGTTATCGATTATAATAAAGAGAAAATCCAGGAGCAGCAAATCCAGTCAATAGACCAAACCTTAGGGTTCACAGAGAAAGATACGGTAACCTGGGTTAATATAGAAGGGTTAAAAAATGTCAACATAATAGAATCTGTTGGCAGGCTTTTCAGCATCCATCCACTTGTACTCGAAGATATACTGAATACCCATCAAAGACCTAAATTCGAAGAATATGACGACCACCTTTATATTGTCTTAAAGAGCTTATCCCTAGAAAATGAAGAATTTAAGGTTAATTATGAGCAGGTAAGCATCTTGGTTCTTAACAATTTGGTGTTAACATTCAAAGAAAAACAGGATGACCTATTTCTTCCATTGAGACAAAGGCTACAAAATAGCAAAGGAAGATTTAGAAACGAGGGGTCAGATTATTTAACATACGCAATTATAGATACGATAGTTGACCAAAATTTTTTCCTTTTAGACTCCCTTGACGACATTCTTGACTCTCTTGAAAAGGAGCTGCTTAACGATCCAACCCCGAAGACACTTGCCTCCATTCAAAGGGTCAAGCGGGAATTGATAAACATAAAGAGATCCATTTCGCCACTAAGGGAGCTTCTAACAGCAATTTTGAGAAGTGAATCTACATTAATCAAAGAAAAAACCCATATATATTTCAGAGATATATATGACCATATATTAAGTATTACAGATGCGATTGAGTCAGACAGGGATATGCTCTCTGCATTGCTGGATATCTATTTATCTATAACAAGCAATAAAATGAACCAAGTCATGAAAATCTTAACCATTTTTGCTTCTATTTTTATACCGCTAACATTTATAGCTGGTATTTATGGTATGAATTTCGAATACATGCCGGAACTTAAATGGAAATGGGCCTACCCAACGCTATGGGCCGCATTTATTGCAATCCCCGTCATATTAGCAATATATTTTAGAAGGAAAAAATGGCTCTGATACTTATTTCCAGGAATTAGGCTGATAAAGCATTTTAACTAAAGGCAATTTCAACAATCTTTGTTCTTTAACCGATCCGGCTGAATTGTTTACCCGCAAAAACAACCAAAATCAGATAGTGGAGCCCCGCGGGCAAGCCCGTGAAACCACTTGGTTTCGCCGATTCGCTTCGCGAACGGCGGGCTTAGTGGTGCGACATCCCGACTATAGGCGCATCCATCCACGGCTAAAGCCGTGGTTTTCTGCGGTCGGGGCAAAGACACGATGTTTCCATTTTCATAAATAGCCACAAAAGGGGTTCAATAAAGTCCATTTTTTTACTTTTAAATCTCATTTCACCTTTTGCTAAAATATATGGGTTAAAAAAGCTGTAATAGGTTAACATAATTGATCTGAAGAAAAAGGAGGCAGAAATATGGCAGCTGAAAATAACATTCTAATTATCATAAACACAGGGCCTGAAAAACAATATAATCATTTTGCAGCATATACCCTGGCATGGGTATCAAGAAGGTACTATAAGGTGAAAAATGTGACTATAATGTATGGACCTTATGGCATGGAACTGGCAAAAAAAGGCGTACTTTCAACCTTTACCATGTCAGATGAGGTTAAAAAATTAACTGCGTCCCAATTTGAAGGGCTCAAGGCAGAAAAGCTACCGGACAATTTAGAGCAATTAGCCCGTTTTGAGAAAGATAAAATGGGAATTTCAATAGTTTCATGCGGTACATTTCATGTTCTTGATGGATTTGCAAAAGAAATATCAGATAAAACAAACATAGAGGATTTTGTTGAGCCAATTGATTTACATGAAAGCTGCAGATTAATGTTAGAGGCAGACAAAATAATATATTACTGATTTTCTTCTGCACTATTCTAGAAGAGTAGAAAATTTTAGCAAAAACGTCGAGTGTTTAATCTAAGCATCCAGGACAAAACATAGCTGACCATTAACACAGCAAAATTTTTTGGGTTAATCTCTAATGGAAGATATTTTACCAAATTCTAATATGGCTATTGTTGGTGGAGGCAGGGTTTGCAAGGCCTTTCTTGAAACAGTCAAGGGTAGATATCTGGCCCCCAAAAAACTCAATATTCTTGGTGTAGCTGATATCAGAGAAAATGCTGAAGGCCTTGTTTTTGCTAAATCAAAGGGAATATTTACAACAAGTGACTTCAGGGACCTCTATACTATAGAAGTGCTTGATTTAATTATTGAACTCACAGGAGATAATAGAGTACTTGAGCAACTAAAGGCAACTAAACCAAGAGATGTAAGGCTCATCGACCATTTTGAGGCTATGTCCGTATGGGATTTTCTTCAAATAGAAGAGGCAAACGTAAAGGTTAAGGAAAAATTAAAAAAATATGAGACTGAGCCTAAAAAAGTACAAAGGGAATTTGATCTTTTCTCGAAGCACCTTTCAAAAATTGTAGAGGAAAGAACAGATCATTTACAGACCGTAGAAAAAGAACTTGTCGAGAGAGAGAGGGCCTTATCGCAGATTGTTCAAGGATCTACATTGCCTACATTTGTTATTAACAAAAATCACATAGTAACACACTGGAATATTGCATGTGAAAAATTAACCGGCTATAAGGCAGATGAAATCGTTGGTACTGATAAGCATTGGGTGCCTTTTAGACAGAAGAAAAGACCCCTCATGGCCGACGTTATTGTCGATCAAATGGGCGAGGATGAACTAAGGAAATATTACGGCGATGAATGGAAAAAATCGGCCTTAATTGAAGGGGCATACCAGGCTGAGCAGTTTTTTCCTCAAATAGGAGGAAAACCCAGATGGCTTTTGTTCACAGCAGCTCCTTTGAGAGGGGCCGGAGGAGATATAACAGGATCAATTCAGACACTCTGGGATATTACGGAACGTAAAGAATCGCAGGAGGCATTGCAAAAGGCCCATGATGAACTGGAGGCAAGGGTAAAGGAAAGGACCACAGAACTTATAAACGTAAACGAGGAGCTTAAAAGATCTGAAGAGAAATATAAAACCCTTTTTGATAGCGCCCCTAACCCCTTCTTTATTATGGACTGGAAAACATTTAAAATTTTAGATGTCAATGCGACCGCTCTGGATTGTTATCAACAGACAAAAGATGAATTAACAAAAAGGACATTTTTCGACCTATTATTTGAGAGGGACAAGGAACTCGAAGAGGGACTTAGAAAGCTTACTAACAATCAATGCGATTTTTATCCTAAAAGAAGGCATGTCAGGAAAAATGGCGAGCCCTTTTATGTAAATATTGTTGCATGTCATTCAATTCATTTAGGAAAAGATAGCCTGATAGCAACTACGACGGATATTAGTGAAAATGTTGAAAAAGAGGCCCAGTTAGTGCAGGCAAGCAAGCTTGCAACACTCGGAACCTTGGCCTCCGGCATGGCCCATGAATTGACCCAGCCCTTAAATGTTATCCAGATTGCAAGCGATTTCTTCTTAAAAAAGATAGGGAGAAACGAGGAGATCTCTAAAGACCAGCTAAAGGACATGGCGGAGGAGATTGGAAGTCATGTTGATAGGGCGGCCAAGATAATTAAGCATATGAGAGATTTTGCGAGACAATCCGATGTTACAAGGACAAGGGTAAATATAAACGAACCAATTAAGGATGTTTTTAAGGTAATGGGCCAGCAGTTGAGGGTTCATCAGATAGAGGTTCAATTAGATCTAAACCCCAATTTACCGTACATTATGGCTGATCATAACCGACTAGAGCAGGTTTTTATAAACCTGGTTACGAATGCCATGTATGCCATGGATGACAAGGGTATGAGATTGGGAGAAAAAAAATGGAGGAGGCTGCTCAGGATTGAATCTTTCCCTGAAGACAAAAACATTGTGGTAAGGGTATCTGATACGGGCAAAGGCATTGGTGAAGAGGTAATGGATAAAATTTTTGAACCCTTTTTTACTACCAGGAAGGTAGGTCAGGGGACTGGACTTGGCATGAGTATCAGCTACAGGATTATAAGCGATTATAGCGGGACAATTGATGTAGAAAGTGAGGTAGATAAAGGTACTACCTTCACTATACAATTTCCGTGTGCAGAATAATACAATATACCAGATTTTTAGGTCAAAAATAAAAAATATAACAATATGGAAATGTCAAAGCTTTTAATAATAGATGACGAAGAGGGTATCAGGAAAGTCTTATCCATCTCTCTTGCAAGCGATGGATACGATGTCTTAACAGCATCAACAGGAGAAGAGGGCATAGAGGTATTCAAAAAAGAGATGCCCTCTATAGTCCTAACTGATATAAAAATGCCCGGTATGGATGGTATTACGGCCTTAAAGCAGATCAAGGAGATAAATCCAAACGCGGAAGTTATAATGATAACCGGACATGGCGACATGGACTCAGCCATAGAGACCCTTAAACTCGATGCCTCTGATTTTTTAAATAAGCCTATTAAAGATGACGCCCTTTTTGTTGCGTTAAAAAGGGCAAGAGAACGAATAGATATTAGAACAAAATTGAAGGCATATACTGATGACCTTGAGAATATGGTCAGGGTAGCGACAGAAGAGGTTAAGAGGAGATCAGAGTTTCAGGATAAACTTATTACGTCTTCAAATGATGGCATCGTAGCCACAGACGAGAATGGCGTTATTGTAATTTATAATTATGGCGCACAGAAAATATTCGGCTACAGACGAAATGAAATAATAAGAAAGACGAATATTGAAAAAATATTACCGGCAAACTTAGCCTCTGAATTTATAGACGGCCTCAATAACGAAGCCTCTGCCAATTTTTCAGAATGGAGAGAAATCTCTATTGTTGACAAAAATGGAAAACTTGTCCCCACAAGGTTTTCGGGTTCAATCCTTACTGAGAACAGCGGCATTATAGGCAGCGTCGGTTTTTTTCGTGATCTAAGAGAACTAAAAAGACTCCAGGAAGAATTAATTAAATCTGAGAGATTGGCTGCTACCGGACAAACTGTCGCGGGGCTTGCCCACTATATAAAAAATATCCTTAACGGGCTTAAGGGTGGAACGTATGTATTAAATGTTGCACTTGACAAAAATAATACAGATAAGGTAAAAAATGGCTGGTCAATGATAGAAAGAAACGTCCGCAGGATTTCAGATCTTGTTCTTGACCTTCTAACATATTCAAAAGAGCGGAACCCTGAGGCTGAAGCCTGCTTCCCAAACCAGATAGTTGAAGAGGTCTGCTCGCTTATGGAGCCAAGGGCACGGGAGCATGACATTGAAATAAGAAAACATCTTGATTCTTTGGTTGGAGAGGTATATATAGATCCAAAATCGATACACAGGTCTATGCTAAACCTCGTTTCAAATGCCATTGATGCCTGTATATTCGATTCTTCACCAAAAAAACAATGGCGGGTCGATGTGTACACAGAGCTGCAGAAAGACCATACTATAAAATTTAAAGTAAAAGATAACGGAATGGGTATGGATAAGGATACCAAGGCAAGGCTTTTTTCGAGGCTTTTTAGTACGAAAGGAGAAAATGGAACAGGCCTTGGGTTACTTGTGACCGACAAGATCGTCAAGGAAAGTGAGGGCATATTGAAGGTTGATTCTGAGCTTGGTAAAGGCACTACATTTACGATGTATTTACCATATAAAATTCTATCTGGGGAAGGCATTAGCCAGAAAAAACAGATTACGCTATCGACAATGTTTTAATTATCCTTGATTTATAATATAAAGGGAATTTTAGTTTAAATAAAAAGTATTGAAGGGAGGTTTAGCTATGGCCAAAAGGGTGCTGAATGTTGAAGATGATCCTGATATAAGGACATTTGTGTCAACGGTTCTAGAAGAAAATGGATATACTCCAATAATGGCAAAGGATGGGGAGGAGGGCATAAAAAAGGTAAGAGAAGAAAAACCCGATCTGATAATCCTGGACATATTGATGCCAAAACAAAGCGGAATAAAGATGTATCATGATCTGAAAACCGACGACTCTCTAAAGAGTATCCCAGTTGTTATGCTTTCCGGTGTGTCCAGGAGAACGTTTCTCAGATCCCAGGCCGCATTGACAGAATTTGGAGATGAAACCGTGCCGGAACCTCAGGCCTATCTTGAAAAACCAGTTGAGCCTGAAGATTTAGCTGAAACCCTGAAAAAAATATTAGGGTGATTTAACAAGGAGAAACAATGAAAATCAATACGATGCTTTTTGTTTCAGAATTCGAAGAACTATGGTTCGACGCACTGCAATCATTGATGGGGCTTAGAAAATGTGGGCTCAATCATGTGGTTTTCCTTCATGTGATAAAGAGGGAAAAGGTAGCTATGAGGCGTGGGACCGGCTTTCTCAAACAGGAAGAGGTAAAGCTTAAAGAGATAGCGGATATCAGATTTATTGATTGGGCCGAGACATTGTTTGAAGAGGGCATGGAGGTTGGAGCCCATATAGCCATCGGAAATGTACTTCCAAAGATAATATCCGTATCCGAAATAGAAAATGTAGACTTGATTGTTACAGCAAGAATAGAGAGAGGAAAGTTCGAAGAGCTTTATGCAGGCTCGGAAATATCAGAACTTCTGCGGAGGACATCAAAGCCGGTTTTGGTGTATAATTATCTGTCACAATCCAGCAAGGCCGGAGATGATCCATTCGAGAGACTATTGTTAGCCCTTGACTGGTCAGTCTCATCAGAGCGCGTCCTTGATCTTGTACTCGCATTAAGTGGTGCAACAAAGAGGGTCGAGATAGTTCACGTGCTGAGCGAAAAGGAGGTCGGTAAGTTATCAAAGATGGAGGCACACAAACTGGAAAGGGAAAACAAGAAAAGGCTGGATGATGTTTGCGATATTTTTGTAAAAGAAAGAATAGATGCCCGCCCGCATCTTTACATTGGTCAAACAGAGGAACAGATTAAAAAGGCAGCCACTGAACACAAATCTTCCATGATTGTCCTTGGCACAAGAAAAAAGAGCATATGGAAGGAGAAGTGGGTAGGCAGTATTGCCCATAGCCTTGCGGAGAACTCTGAATTACCTGTTTTAATAATTCCGGCAGAAGGTTCATGATTCCTATACTTATTAAGCTGCTACTATCAGAATAATTGCTTGTTGCAGCTTTTTTAGAGTTTATAATTTTTAACCGATTTTATAGGTGAAAATTTTTAGCTTCAACATACAAAAATGTATTGCTAAGATACATGAATTAAGATAAAGGGTTAGAAATTATATTCGATATGGAAATAAAACGAATCCTTTACACAACAAACCTTGAAAAAGCTACGCATGATCCCATTGAATTATTGCTTGGAATGAAAGGGGTAGGCCTTAAAGAAGTTATGCTTCTTTCCTCCGATCTACCGGAAGGATTAAAAAGCAAACTGGCGGAAGAAGAGATAAATTGTAAAACCATAGATAAACCCGGACCATTTGTAAATAAAATACTGGATTTGGCTGACAAGGAAAACGCCTCCCTTATAATTGCCAGCATGAAGAGGGTTAAAAACAGGCTTTTCAAGGGGTCAGCGGAGAAAGATCTGATTAAAAATAGCCATATTCCCGTTCTTTTAATCCATGAAAATGGCGGTAAGTACGAGCATAGAAAAAAAGGCCTGTTCGATAATGTAATACTTGCAACACACTGGTCTGATTCTGCAAGGAGGGCATGGCTTTATATTGTTGGATTAAAGAAAGTCTTAGGGGCTGTTGATATAGTATATGTATTAAACGAAAAACCAACTGTCAAGGAAATCAGACAGATTAAGGAGAGAATCGAAGAAATAAGAAAAATATGTTTAGAGGAAAAGATAGACGCAGAATCCCACATATATGCAGGAAAGACACCAGAGGAGATATTACTTGCAGCAAAGGAATACAACGCGAGCCTTATAATTATGGGGGCAAGCTCAAAAAATACGATTGAAAAGGTTTTTTCTCGGTCCGTCCCTCTCTCAGTTGCGGAAAAGGCTCATGTACCTGTTTTGATTATCCCTTAAATTATAATAGGGATAAAGTATAGTATTGTTAGGAAGCTGAATATGGAAGTTACTGTACTTATTCAAACAGCAGACAAGGCATTTGAGATTCTCGAAAAGGCCAGAAATGAGGCAAGGGAATTATTATATAGTTCTGCAAAAATAGCAAGTGAGACAAAGTCCTTGGAAGCCAAACGAGCAGAACAGGCCTTCCTTTCCGGGGCTCAACACACAAAACTGGCTATAAGGAACTACACCTTAACATTCTTTATGCTGTTTGCTTTTTGGGTCTTGCTTTCGGGGCGCCTTGATCTTTTTCACCTGACCCTTGGGGTCTTATCCTGTTTATTAATTTCCTACCTGTCCTATGACCTTCTATTCGCCAATGTAAGAATAGGAGATATAAGGATCATGTTCAAAAGATTTTTTGCTGCCGCACCATGGTTTTTAAGCCAAATCTTTACAGCAAATCTTCATGTTGCATACCTTGCACTTTCTCCAAAAATGCCCATTGACCCATCTATACTAAGATTCAACACAAAATTGGAAAGCGATATATCGTGGGTGGCCCTTGCAAATTCCATTACTCTAACCCCGGGCACCATCACCATTGATATTAGAGATGGAGAATTTTTTGTTCACGCTATTGATAAAAAGGTCGCCTCAGATCTTGATACTGGTGAAATGGAGGATAAAATAGCCCATGTCTTTATGGAGGCGGATCATATTTACATACAGGACATTCTGGATGTTTCCAGGATATTTGGGGAGCTAAAATAGGAATTTCCTCGCTGTCTATTACTGAAAATGGATTGATATTTAATAGGCTTATATTTCTAAATAATTCCGACAAGCTGTAATTTTTGCAGGCAGATTATGACTAGATTAACCGATGATATTATAATACGGGCAGTAGCTAGAATAATGATTCCATTTATACAGATTTATGCCCTTTATGTTATTATGCATGGTCATCACAGCCCAGGCGGAGGATTTCAAGGTGGAGTTATCCTTGGGGCAAGCTTTATACTTTACCTTATAACGCATGGTCTTGAGGAGGCAAGAGCAAGAATGTCTGAGCTAAAGGCCGGAATTTTTAGCGCCTCCGGCCTCTTGATATACTCCGGTATTGGGCTCCTTTGCCTTATCTTGGGAAGCAATTTTCTAGACTATGGAAGACTCTCTCTTATATTAAAGGTAATACCCGCGCAGGCAAGATCCCTCGGGATTCTAGGCGTGGAAATTGGGGTGGGAATAACCGTTATGGCAGTAATGTTTTCAATCTTTTTCGACATATCTACAGGCGGAATTATTCCAGAGGATGAGGAAATCAAGGAGGAAAATGGATAACTTTTTTTTATGGCTTGGCATGGGTTTATTTTTTCTTGTATTGCTCTGTCTATATCGAGGGGTATTTGGTCCGGGCGTTCTCAACAGAGTTGCCGCAATTTCCGCCATTGGTACCAAGACCCTCGTTATCTTACTTATAATGGGGTACATATATCAAAGGGTAGATATGTTTGTAGACATCAGCATGGTATATGCACTCCTAAACTTTCTAGGAACTATAACAGTGGCAAAATACTTAGAGATGAGTGGAGAGATCTGATGAATATTATGCAAGCGCTTTCTATACCCTTTCTTTTAGGTGGCTTTTTTTTCTTCTTAGCTGCCACGGTAGGCCTTTTACGCTTTCCGGATTTCTACACCCGACTGCATGCCACAGGAAAAGGCGATACCCTGGCCGTTCTTTTATCGTTGATAGGGCTGAGTGTCTATGAAGGATTTTCTTTCACGGCTGTAAAGATTCTTTTTATTGCCGTCTTCATGTTCTTAGCGCAGCCGACATCGACTCATGCCATCTCCAGGGCAGCCATGAGATGTGGTTTAAAACCATGGGTAAAAAAATAAGGAGAAAGAAATGATAGCCCCATTTGATATTGTTATTTTGCTTTTGGTTCTGATATGCGCCATTGCAGCCATATCTGTAAAAGATTTGTTAAGCGCCGTTATAATCTTAGGTGCCTATAGTTTTCTTATGTGCCTTTTGTGGTCGGAAATGGGTGCGGTGGATGTGGCCTTTACAGAGGCCTCTGTAAGCGCTGGTATCGGAACGGTTTTACTAATAGCAGCGGTAAGCAAAACAAAGAGGAGGAGCAAGGATTGAGGGTTTTACTTATTTTAACAGTGGTTGTCACAGGCCTCATACTTATTTACGGCACTCAGGATATGCCCGATTGGGGAGATCCTAATTCTCCTCCTAGCACTCACGTCTCTCCAAGGTATCTAGAAAAAACACTCGCAGAGACAGCTACACCGAATGCTGTTACCTCTGTGCTGGCGGACTATAGGGGCTACGATACCCTTGGGGAAACCACCGTTATATTCACCGCTGGAGTCTCCTGCATTTTAATATTACGGACAAGAAAAAAGCAAAAAAAGGTTGATCAAAACAGTAACCCCGATAAAACTTAGACAATAGTGAGCCCAGGATGTTTGATTTTATAGTTAGCAAATATAATTACTGGATCTATATTACCCTTATGATGATTGGCTTCTACGCCATGATTGGCAAAAAAAATCTGGTTAAAAAAGTCATAGGGATGAACATATTCCAAACAGCAATCATCCTTTTTTTTATATCAACTGCATCAAAAAGATCTGCTACCCTGCCTATTATTGAACATTCACATGGTCATGAAGAACATGTTATAGAGGCTGCTTCTTATTTGAACCCCCTGCCCCATGTGCTTATGCTTACAGCCATTGTGGTTATGGTTAGCACCCTAGGTGTGGCCCTGGCAATATTGATTAAAATTTACCGAAGATACAATACATTAGAGGAAGACGAAATCTTACAGCTGAAAAAATGATATTACAATCACCTATTCTTATTATTGTTATCCCGCTTATGTTTGCCTTTATCACCCTTATATTTGGGTGGTGGAAAAAGGGCCTTTGCTATCCAATTGTATTGATTGCGCTCTCCTTATCCTTTCTTTCATCACTTTATACGCTCAATACGGTTATTGCAAATGGAACAATCCACTATCGCCTTGGCGGATGGGAACCTCCCTGGGGCATAGAATATGTTGTGGACTACCTTAACTCCCTTGTACTCGCAATTATCTCATTTGTTTCCTTGACTGTGGCCGTGTATTCAAAAAGGAGCGTGGAAAAGGAACTACCTGGAAAAATCGTTTTTTTCTACGTACTCTTTCTTCTTCAGGTGACAGGATTAGCAGGCATAGTAATCACAGGTGACGCCTTTAACCTCTATGTCTTTTTAGAGATAGCCTCTTTGGCCGGATATGCATTGATAGCAGTAGG
>JAGYMO010000332.1 GCA_018400255.1 Deltaproteobacteria bacterium | reverse complement strand
GACGTCAACTATTTTTTCCCTTGACGACAATTAAAATTCCCGGCTTACCATTACCCTAATAAATGTCCTATAGCTTAGCAGGTGACACGGAGTGAGCCCATAGGGAGGACCGGAGTGTCACCTGCTTCCAATCCTTTTCATCTGAAGGTAGATAAGCTTATTGAGACAGGGAAAGGAGTATTAGCAAGCAAATACAGTGAGCACTACAATAGCGAGAATAAAAGGTTGGCTCTCACAAGAGAGAAGAGTCAATAAACGGGCGGAATATCTGATGGATAACTTAAAGATGAATCAAAGGCAGAGTTGAGCCATTGTTCAGGAATGTGGGGTATTCCAGGCGCTTACTTTTTGGCCGGCGGGTAATGACATTCACGGCATTTTATGCAGTTGTGAGAGTCAACATCCCTTGGATTGGTAATGCCAACCGGGCATGTCCTCAGGTAATATCTGTTTGGCTTATCTGATTCTTTTCCCGGGTGTCTAAAAAATAGTGAGATACGATTAAATATTCCAAAGAGGGCGCCTAAAGGACAGGCAACGCGGCAGAAGGGTCGTTTGATAAATACAGCTGCAATAAGAACTGCCGCTAATAGAGCTATCTTAAACCAAAACCACCATCCAATCATAGATAGCATTCCCCCAACATTGCTAAAAAGATTTGGTTCTGCAAAACGCTCTTTAACCCATGCCTGCAGAGCAAGGGGTATACCTGCTTCAAGGCTTCCAGCAGGACAGAGTGTGCAGAAAAATGGCTCCTTTAAAAGCGGCGGCAATAGAATAACTGCAATGATTAAGACAGCGTACTTTCCGTAACCTAAGAAGCCGGGTATCCTCATCTTATGCCGTGTTATCCGAGCAAGCAGGTCCTGCAAAAATCCAAATGGGCAGAGATGGCTGCAATAAAATCTCCCGGCAATTGTCGAAAAAAGCACTACAATACCTGCTGTAAATAGAGGTATAGCGCCAATGACAAGAAAGTGCTGTATAGTGCCGATTGGGCACGCGCTTAGCGCCAGAGGGCAAGAATAACAATTAAGAACGGGGGCGGGCAGCCATGGAAGTGTTAAATGGCCAATAAATGGGAAATTAAATACAATAAGACCAGAGATCTGCCACCAAATTCTTTTGATTTTTCTCAAAAAAATAAACCCCCTTATTTTAGCCCGATACACCAAAAACAGAGGGTCTTGGCGTTGGAGATAACCTCAGGTATTTCTTTCACTATGACACCGGTAATAATGAGAAAAACAGATAGTGCAAGAAGCAATATTTGAAAGAGTAGTTTGTTTTTCACTAAGGCCATGCTGGAGAATTTTTAACTCACTGATTTAAAATAATCGTTAAAGTTGATCTTTTTTTTGTAAAGTTCGTCTTTCATGTAATCAAGGAGTGGCCCGAACTGCTCCTTTGGGACGTAACCAGGCAAGAGATGAATAGGTCTTCCATCTTTATCCATGAATAAATATGATGGCAGGCCAGTAACCTGAAAGTAATCTGATAATTCCTGGTAAGGCATTGATTTTCCATCATAAGTGGCATAGCGGTTTTTGTCTTGAGTGTTTACTCTTATGGTGATCCAGTTTTTAGAAAAGCGATCTTCGATTTCAGGGGCAGAAAAAGTTTGCTCATCCATAACATGACACCATCTGCACCATTCGGCAAAAAAGTCAACGATCACTGGCTTGGCCTCTTTCTTAGCTGCCTCCATGCCTTTATCCCAATCATGATACCATGTAACCCTTGTGTCTTTAGCTGATTTGTCATCAGATACAGCAACAGGGTTTGACGCCTCTTTGCTTTCAGCTATTGCCGTTTCACTTGAATTTGTACATGAAATGTAGAATAATCCTGATACCAAAATCAACAAGCTAAAAATTTTTACTCTCACTTTGAATTTTTCCATTTTTTATTATCTGTTTTAATTTTAGATAAATAATATAAGTATAAAATATTTTCTTGCAAGTATTGTGAGGTAATAATCAAACAACAGGCTTAACCTATTATGTACTGCCGCGCACCGGCTTACTTGAACCTCTCACTAAACAGGACACGCTATTGAACTACCCCGTGGCAAGCTGTGGAGTATTAAACCCAGATTATGCAGTAGGTGGCTACTGCATAATCTGGGTTAAACTCTAAAACAGAAAAAAGACCTTTACATTTTCAAGTGCATAAATTATTCAAAGGTTCGAAACTTTCTTCACTATTGATAATTATATTTAGAAAATTATCGTTATAATTTTTATTGGGCTAAAGACAATGGAGGAGAGAATGGATAGAGTAAAAATAGGGGATAATATCGAAAATTTTTCATTGAAAAGCCATAATGAAACCACCCTCGACACCGCCACACTGGAAGGGAAAAAGATTCTGTTGTCCTTTCATCCTTTAGCGTGGACTAGAATCTGTGCAGAGCAGATGCTGTCACTCGAGGCAAACTTCGAGGCACTTAAAGCGTTGAATACTGTTCCACTGGGATTATCTGTTGATACCGTTCCCTCCAAAAAGGCGTGGGTAAAAAGTCTTGGCATCGAAAAGGTGAATTTACTCGCAGATTTTTGGCCGCACGGTGAAATTGCTGCAAGGCTTGGATTATTTAACGACAAGCTAGGTTTTTCTGAACGGGCGAATGTCATACTCGATGAACAAAGAAAAGTTTTGTTTGTCAAGGTTTATCCGATTAAGGAATTGCCGGATATTCACGAGGTTCTTGATTTTTTAAAATAGATGTCAACACCAGCTTCTAGTGTTGGATCCTCGAATCCGCGCCCATTACCTGAGGTGGAGATATGAGTGACATTAAACGTGGCGAGTTAAAACCTGCGCCCAATTTTGAATTGACAGATTTCGAGGGACGACAAGTCATGCTCTCTGATTATAAAGGCGCCCGGCATGTCGTTCTTATTTTCAACCGCGGCTTTGTTTGACCATACTGCCGCAGGCATATGGCGCAGTTGCGCCAAGACTATCTGGAATTTGTAAAACAGGATGCCGAGGTAATTGCGATCGGTCCTGAGAAGGCCGAAGTTTTTGCGAATTGGTGGCGTGAACACCAGATGCCTTTCATCGGTTTGCCCGATCCTGACCATACGGTGTCGAAACGCTACGGGCAGCAAGTCAAACTGCTGAAACTGGGTCGCCTGCCTGCACAAATGGTCATCGATAAGAGAGGATTGATTCGTTATCTGCATTACGGCAGTTCCATGTCTGATATCGTGGAAAATGGTGAACTGCTGGCAAAACTGGATCAACTGAACCTGGAATAATCAATCATAGCTTTCGGAGCATTAACTGGCGGGCAATAGCTGACACACCTCAAAATATCAATTGAGATTTTGAAAAGAAAGCATTTCCGGACACTTACACACAGAAAATCCCGCATGGATACCATCGGCGCTCTTAGCATTTTTACCTCTTGCCATTTGTACATACTTTAAGGTGGACCCAATTGCACAGACAAAAAATTAGCGAAAAACAATATAAAAACAAAACGTCTTTACATTTCTAAATACATAAATTATGAAAAACCAGAATTCCTTAACAACATTGATAATTCTTTTGGAAAATTATCGTTATAATTATTGTTAGGCACTTTAGGAGAGTATTATGGCAGAAAAGTCTAAGATATTTAGCAAAAAACAAACCGAAGAAGTTATTTCTATCTTTCGAAGGCAACTGCTTACCTGGGGCATTGCCTTCCTTGCCATTTTTACAAGTATAACAGGGCTAAGTCTATGGGGAATAAAGAAGCAAGTCGAAAACATTGCCATACAGCGAATTGCAAAACAATTTGAGGAACCTCAAATTTCAAGCCTAATGAAGCAAGTAGCAGAACAGCAATCCAAATCCATACTTGAGGAGGAAGTCAACCCGGAGGTTACACGATTTAAAGAAGACGTCAATAGCAGTATCACTGAATTTGACAGCTACCTAACCGAACTGAAAACGAAGTATGAACAGAACTATACATCACTATCTTCAGAAATAGCCATTCTAAAGAAAAGAAACGGGATTATGAAGCTTGGTGATCTCGGCACAGAGGCAGCGGATCGATCGGCACTGGAGGAACTTGAAAAGATCAGTGTAGAATCAGAAGATGATTCACTCAAAATAGCAGCCAAATCAGAAATCGCTCGTATTAAATCGTTTTGGTCCGGAGTTACAAGACTGAAAGCGCGAAGTATATCCAAAATCAGGGCAGACGGAGAAATGAGGGCAGAAGAAGATCTCACGACTGAGGAACTTATAGAAGCGATGCTATCACACGCTGAGTGGGATATAAGGGCTCTGGCTGCACAAGCTTTGGGCAAGCGTAAGGAAAAGGCTGTTGCCGAAGCCTTGATGAAGTGCGTCAAAAATGACCGAGACCTTGAAGTCGTAAAGGAGGCGGTGAAGGCCTTCGAGAGCGTGACTGGATATGAAAGCCCAGACGTGTTTTCATCAGGGTATATTGAAAAGTGGTGGGCTAAATACGGTGAAGAAACGATCTTGAAGTTTCAGGATTCCAAATCAGGCAAAACCGAGCCACGGAATTAAGGGCGACAGTAAAAAGCGGGAAACCGTATGCCGCGCCTTATGCGTAGGCAAATGGCCTCAAGCCTGGCCTTCATTCATATTTGATAGTGAGCTAGTGCTTAGGGCATGGCAAGACCGTCAAGAATACAGCACCCCGAAGCATGGCATCATGTCATGAACTGATCCAGGAAGATTGAAATTCCCTGCTTTTTTATTGAACTGTTAAAATAGATAGGTGCAGTGGTCAAGTAAAAACGGGCATATTATCAAGAACCATTAAACCATTTCGAATTTGCTTTTGGAAATGTCTAGGGACTGCATTCGGGAACGAAGTGTAGTTGGTTTAATCCCCAATAATTCTGATGCTCCAAATTCACCCTGAACTTTACCATTTGAAGCTAGGAGAGCCCTAAGAATATTTTGCCTTTGCAATTCCTTCCAATCATTTTCTTTTATTATTTCATCTGAAAATACCACATTATTCTTTGGGGACATTAGCTTTTTGACTTTATCAAAATTGAGAAAGCCAAAATCAATCTTACCCCCGCGAGATATAATCACTGCTCGTTCAACTGCATTTTTAAGCTCCCGAACATTTCCAGGCCAATCAAGATTGGATAACATTTCAATGTCGCTCTCATTTATAAGTGGCTCAGGGAGTCTTAATCTATGCGCAGCTTCTTTTATAAAATGCTTAACTAATAATATTACATCCTCTTTTCGATCCCTTAATGGGGGTGCTTCAATTGGGAATACGCTAAGTCTAAAATAAAGGTCTTCTCGAAACCGCCCAGATTTTACTTCATCTTTCAATTCACGGTTTGTTACGGCTATAACACGAACTGAGACTTTTTTGGTCTTAATATCTCCAACTCTCTCAAATTCACCTTCCTGGAGAACCCTAAGAAGCTTTCCTTGTAACTCTAAAGGCATTTCAGATACTTCATCTAACATTAGAGTTCCACGATCTGCCAGCTGAAATCTTCCTATTCGATCTTTAATTGCACCAGTGAAGGCCCCTTGTATATGACCAAAAAATTCACTTTCAAAGAGTTCATTGGGGATTGACGCGCAATTAACCTTAATAAATGGGTTTTGCGCCCTTTTACTGTTTCTATGTATAGCTCTGGCAATAAGTTCCTTACCGGTCCCCGACTCCCCTGTTATAAGAACATTCACATCAATAGGTGCAACAATGGCAATTTGTTCCAAAATATATTTCAGTGCATCGCTTTCTCCAATAATATGTTCATATGATGCTGTATGGCAAAATTCCTCACGCAGATATTGGTTTTCTTGCGCCAGCCGTTTTGAAAGAAGCTGAATTGTTTCAAGAGATTTAGCATTAGAAATCGCGGAAGCTGTATAATCTGCTAAAAGCTTTAGCCAACGAGCAGCATTGTCTAAACCTTCTTCAAAAAAAGGAAAATAAAAAAAGCCCAAAATACCAATTAGTTCTCCTTTGAAAACCATAGGTAAGACAATGTAAGAGTTCACATTTTCTTTTTTTGCCCATTCTGGACGAGCCCATTTTTTACCACACATTATAATTGCACGTTTATCACGAGCTACAGTCCCTATCATTTCATGATCAAACGGAATTACGTTTAATTGTCCATGATGATCCTGCCAATTTTTCAGCTCTTTATTGGAACGTGTAACGCCCCAAACTAATCTTAGAATCGCAGCTTTATCCTCGGAAAGCCAAATTCCAGTGGCGGCAACTTGTGGCCTCTTGAGAAAATAATCTTTGCCAGCCTTAAATACTCCTTCTAGGGTTCTTTCACGGCCTATTGATACCAATGTCTCTAATAACATATCAATGTCAAATATATTAGGGATCTTCATTGGATCCATATAAATCACCTAAATAAAGTTAAAATTTACTTGTCACACTAAATATTGCTTCCTCGCTTTTTTTGTACATTATCCACTTTTCTGCACAAAATTATAGAGGGCCCATTCTTCTAAAAAAGCAAACTATCACAAAAAATAAAATCAAGAAGGCAACCTTCATGAAGTATGAAAACAAGGCTATAAAAAATTTTCCTAATAATCATCATATAGATACTACTATAGTAAAATCTTTGGAGTGAAAGTTTAATTGCTAACTAAAAAGTATAAAAGCTCATTCACCAACAGCCAAGTACCAATGAACTCTCCCCGCAGCAGAGCTGCGAGGAATTCTTTTGATTAAAATACCAGCTTAACCACCACGTTATACAATGAGAAAATATGCTATTACTATAGTATCATTTTTTTTCAATATAGAATGGCCTGCCTTACGGCATCCCCAACTTCATGTGTTTTCTGGTTTCCTCCCATGTCAATAGTCCTGACTTCTCCGGAGGCAAGCACCGTGATGATTGCCTTTTCTATGTCATGGGCTGCCTGCTGCTCGCCCAAATGCTCCATCATCATTCGAATCGACTCTATGCTCGCAATGGGATTGACCACTGCCTTTCCTGCATACCGTGGGGCTGAACCATGAATAGGCTCGAACATAGAGGGGTAATCTCCTTCAGGGTTAATATTGCCCCCGGCTGCAAATCCCAAACCTCCCTGAAGCATAGCGGCGAGGTCAGTGATAATGTCTCCAAACAGATTAGAGGCGACAATTACATCAAAGTGCTCGGGGTTTTTTATAAGCCACATGGTTATGGCATCCACTAAGGCCACATCAGTTTTTACATCTGGATAGTGTTTTGCTACCTTCTGGTAAACCGAATCCCAGAAGACCATGGAATAATTAAGGGCATTGGATTTAGTGCAGTTTGTAACCATGCCCTTGCCACTAGATTTCTTTCTCGTGCGGGCCAGTTCAAAGGCATACCGTATTGCCCTGTAACATCCCTTCTCAGTAAAGACTGCGGTCTGCAATGCAAAGGCATCAGGGGAGCCAAGTTTGAAGAAACCACCCAGACCTGCATACTCGCCCTCGGTATTTTCCCTTACTACAACCATATCAATGCTCTCAGGGGAGGCAGTTTCTATGAGGGTGGTAACCCCTGGGTAGAGCTTAATGGGGCGTAGATTTATGTACTGGTCGAATCCCTTGCGAATAGTTAGCAAAAGGCTAAGGGAGATATGGTCAGAGACCTTCGAGGCATCCCCCACACAGCCTAAAAAAATAGCATCAAAACCCTTAAGGGTATCCAGCATGTCATCTGCCATCATCGTGCCGTATTTGAGGTAATAGTCACAGCCCCAGTCAAAGCTTACTGTTTCAAGGGCAAATCCGTACTTTTCTTTGACGGCATCAAGAATCTTTACTGCCTCAGAGGCTATTTCACCTCCAACTCCATCTCCAGGTATTACTGCAATGCTATAATCCGGCATAAGGTTTTCCCTTCAGTTGATTGGGGTAGTATTGGTAACATTTTTTAAAAAACTATTGCTAAAAATACCTTTAAGCTATTTGAACTTCTCTATTTATCGAGAAAAATTTGATATTGCGTATAGGCTACTCAATAAACTAACTACTTTAAATATATATTCTTTTTTCAATAATCCTCTCTATTCACCGTCTTTTATTTAAATCGCGTTATTATATTGGCACAAATTTTAGAAATAAAAGCATGCCGAGCAATAACACTATAAGCCTAATAGACTGTTTACTACTTATTAGAAACAAAATACCTCTTGTTCTACTAGCACCCGGAAACCATAACACAAAATATTATTTTATGAGTTCCTTCTATTGTCCGTCCAAACTTTGAATGAAGGGTTTTTTACATTAACCAGCAAGATCAATGCCATTAATCTGTTAAATTTATTTCACTGATTGATAAACATTCAAGCCCTCACAGTAGCTACTTCCATGTTACGCCATCACGCAATCGAATTAACTTACAAACACTTCCTCGGCATTAAATATAAAATCTGATAATCACAACTTCGAAAACTTCTCTCCCTGGATCCCGCTCAACTTTTAGGTAAGCTTGGCTGGCATGCGCGTTAAATTCAGCTAAAAGCTAAGATAGATCTTTTTTCCTTTCATGGTTTTTAAACCTAACCACGACAAAAAAAGATATCCTGCAAACTCATTATCTTGTTGCCTAACTTTTTTGAAAAATACAACTAAAAGTTACGCTAAGTAAGGGTCAAGAGTGGACTTCTGGCCTCTTCCTATTCAAATGCTAAATTAACTATGGACTGCTGGAGGTGCAGGGTGCTGAGGCAAGCCAAGCGCATCACGCTTCAATACATTCTCAGGGCTTAATGCCTCCTCCCTGCGACTTGCGTTGATAATAGAAGCCATTGTCACTGCAAGAACAATAATAACCCCGCCT
>JAGYMO010000331.1 GCA_018400255.1 Deltaproteobacteria bacterium | reverse complement strand
GATGAAATACACCTAATTGTCTATGGGGGTATGTGGGGGGTGTGGCGGATTGCAAGCATATAACGTATGAAATATGCCATTAAATTATTCCCTATTCGAACCTTGATAGAGGCAAATATTTAATGCGAAAATTTGTCTTCATCATATTCGTTAACTTTCATTTAAAACAACATTAGAAAAAAATGATAATAGAAAAATTAAGATGATATCCTTATGTATTGATAATATGTTAAGCTTATAACTGATTTTGTTATAACCCCATGAAATATTCTCCTCGTTATTTTAACTCCACAAGTCTAAATCAATAAGACCTATTCTTGCGGCATACTTTGTCAGACCTACCTGCCCCTGAACTCCTGTTTTATGGACAATGCGTGCTCTATGATTCTCAACTGTCTTCCTGCTTATAAAGAGAATGTCCGCTACCTCTTGGTTAGTATGCCCCTCGGCCAGAAGCCTAAGCACCTCTTTTTCTCTTTCTGACAATGGATTTGACTGCTCTTTAAGCTCCTTCTTGGAGCCTCCTTTAAAATAGTCAGACAATACTTGATCTGCAACCGGTGAATCAAGGTAATAACCTCCATTATATACAGTATTTATAGCAGCTATTAGGTTTTCTTCATCAGAATCCTTCAATACGTATCCTTTTGCTCCCATTTTTAATACCTGATCAATATAGGCCTTTTTAGAATACATCGAAAGAATAATAACCTCCATCTCTGGATGTCTCTCTTTCAATAGCCGCGTAGCCTCTATTCCATCCATTTTTGGCATTCCTATATCCATAATAACTATATCCGGGGTATAGTCCCTTAAAATCTCAAGCGCTTGAGCGCCATCCTCGGCCTCTGCCAAAATCTCTATGTTAGGATTTTCTGAAAGGAGAGATTTTAGGCCCTTTCTAAAAATCCTATGATCGTCAACCAGAACAATCTTTATCTTTTTTTTCACGTTCTTACTCCATTTCTATCCATGCAATAATCTTTGTACCCCGCCCACGTATAGAGTTAATCTTCAGTTTTCCTTCAATAAGTGAAAACCTTTCTTTCATACTAACCAAGCCAAGACATTTTGTCATCCTTGAAGGGGAAAAAATATCACTTACTGCAAATCCGACTCCATTATCTTCAATAATAATACGTATTGTGTTCTCAGTTGACGTAAGTGAAAGATATGCCTCTGTAGCCTTGCTGTGTTTTAATATATTATTTAGACCCTCCTGAAAAAGCCTATATATTGTAATGTTAACTATGGGTTTAAGGGTCTCCTTAATAGGCTCAAAAGACCAATTAATTCTAATATTAGAATACCTTTTAAAGCCTTGACATAGCTCTTCCAACGCGGATATTACCCCTAAATCATCAATCAAGGGCGGGTGCAACACATGGGAGAGTTCACGTATTTCACTTATCGTTTTGTTGGCAAGATTTAAAAGCTCACTTAACTGCTCTTTAACAACAGACAAATCTTGAGGTATCTTTCTATTAGCCCTTGAAAGGCCCATCTTTAAAGCGCCCAAGAGTTGTCCAACATTGTCATGTATCTCCCGTGATATAGACTCTCTTTCTCTTTCCTGTATCTCGATAATCTGCTTGGATAGGAGCTTTACCTGCTGTTCCGCCTTTTTTGTCTCGGTTATGTCTTGTAAAGTCTCTATAGCGCCTATTAATTTTCCCTCAGAATCCTTTAATGGGGCTGCTGTTACCAAAAGCCATTTACCTGTACCACTACCCATTTTTGGATAATAGCCGATAGTTTCATATGCCCCTGGTATCAAATCAGATGTTCGATATTTTCCATGATAATATTCATGTATATCTCCTATCTTTCCATCTACCATCAAATCAACAAGACATGGTCTTTCCTGGCTATAAAAGGCCCTCCATTGTTTACTATTCCCCACTACATCCTTTGCATTTAACCCGGTGACCTTTTCCAGAGCACTGTTCCAATAGGTTACAATATGATTTCTGTCAATAACAAACGTGGGAATTGGCGAGCCATGAAGGATGTTTTCTAATTTCTCTTCATTTTTCCTTAAAGCACCCTCCGCCCAATTACGCTCCTCTTTTAGCCTAAAGCTATGAAGCGCAAAAGAAATATCATCAGCTACATCTCCGAATAATTGCTCAATTTCTCCGTCTAAAATAAATTCTCTAGGAATAGAAACAGACAATAATCCATAAACATTTCCATCGTATTCTAGCCTGCATGTTACCGCACATCGTTCATTATATACAGAGGCCAGGGGGCAGTCAAGACAGGATGATAACGGATCCTTTATTAAAACAGGCTTTGATCTTGACAAGGCCATTAAAGCGCAGTCGGTGAATTCGCCTTTTTCAAGCCTTTCCAACATGGGAAAAAATAAATCTCCTAAGCCTGACTCCGCAGTAGCCACCAAATTTTTAGATTCATCTAAAACTGCTACCCATGAATTATAACAGCCACAATCTGTTGTCATACTCTTACAGACACCCTTGATAAAACTTACGCAATCCTTTTCCTTGCTAATAAGCTGGTCGACTCTTCGAGTGGCCCTCAGAATGAGATTAAGATGTTCAACCCTCTGTGTAGCCTGTTGCCTTTCAGCCTCATGATTTTTAAGTATAGTAATCTGACATCTTAACTCATCTATCTCTTTTATGAGTTGCGTTTTATTTTTATGTTCATCAGTCATACGCATATACAAAATAAATGAGCAAACTTGATGGTTTCGTAAAAAGTCATTTTAGATGATAATTTCGGATTGTAGATAAAATAAAGGCATTCCATGGATTCAAGGACAAAATTGAATTTGTGTTTTTTGGGTCTTTAACAAGGCGCCGCATGTTTATATTATCAAAGCCATTGGTTTAAAAGCATACTATCAAATTTATGCGCCTAATTTTTTTATGCTCCCCGTGCTACCTGTCAATCTACAATGACCGCTAAATAAATTTGGGTCCGGCTTATAATTGGTAGGCTAACGGAATGTTGATTCTTTAGTTATTCAAAATAGAATGTACAATATGATAGTAACATTCCCTGGAAGGTTTAACAGATTTTTATGACTGCATTTCCTTTTATTTTTCCATGTTTTACAAGAGGAAGGACTTCATCTAATTTCTCAAAAGGAAACACCTCTTTATTTGTTTTAATATCTATTTTTCCGACTATTTTAAGGAACTCCCTCCCATCATCTCTGGATATATGGGCTAAAGATTTTATAGAACGTTCGAGCCAAATGTTACTGTAGTCTTTTATCTCTATAGGTGTCATATATACCGGGGCAAGAATCAGTCGACCATCTCTATCAAGCTGAGATAGTGCAAATTCTACAAGGTTTCCTGCAGGCGGAAATATAATGCCTGCATCAACTAATTCAGGGGGTTTATCTTCATAACTCCCAACCCAATCCGCGCCGAGTTCCTTTGCAACATCCCTGTTCTTTTCACTCCTGGTAATTGCAAACACCTCTATTCCCAAATATTTGGCAACCTGTAAAACATAGGAAGCCGTTGGTCCAAAACCATAAAGAGCAAGTTTTTCACCCTCTTTAACATCAGCAAGTTTAAAGGATCTATAACCAGCAATTCCTGGACACATTAAAGGGGCAAGCTCCTCAAAGGACATATTATCCGTTAAATGGTATGCAAAATTTTCATCTATGACCGTGAATTCAGCATATCCCCCGTTTTCATCCCAACCAGTAAACTTTGCCTCGGCACAAAGATTTTCTTTTTTAGATAAGCAAAATTTGCATTTTCCACACGCACTATTCAGCCAAGCTACTCCCGCTCGGTCGCCTTTCCTAAAAAATGTTACATCCTTACCCGTTTCATCAACAACACCAACGATCTCATGACCAAGTATTAATGGGGCTTTTTTTAGTGGAAGATCACCCTCTGCGATATGTATATCGGTTCTGCAGACACCACATGAATATACCTTTATTCTTATTTTATTACCAGCGGGCTCAGGTGTTTCAACCTCTTCAAACCTAAGTGGTTTTTCCTCAATTTTTGACTGTTTGTCTAAAATCCATGCTCTCATAATAGTTCCTATACTATATAAATCCCTTCATATATATTCTTTGCAATATCTTCAATATTTACCCTTATATTTCTTATGGCCCCTGGAAGATAATTCATTATATCATTTGCGGTTATACCGTCTTCGCCGATATCTCGGGCTGCGAGATCCCCTGAAAAACCATGCACAAATACCCCCATTCTGATGCTATCCTTAATTGATAATCCAAGTCCAAACATCGCCGCAACTGTACCTGCAAGAACATCACCACTACCTGCCGTAGCCATACCAGGATTGCCACTCATATTTATAAATATACGATCGCCCGGATAGCTTATAAGGGTATGCGCCCCCTTAAGTATAATGTAGGCATTTAATTTCATAGATGTATCAAACAGAATAGAAATTCTGTCTTTTTGAATTTTGTCCACACCCATTTTTGTTATTCTTGACATCTCACCAAGGTGTGGTGTCAATACAGTTGGCTGCTTTCTGTTTTTTATTATATCAATATCCTTTGAAATAGCGGTAATTCCATCACCGTCGATTATCATGGGTTTGTTTATGTCTGCGGCAAGCCCCCTAACCAGCTCTTGCGTTTCTTCATTAAGTGACAGCCCGGGGCCTATAATAACAATATCCACTGTATCTGAAAATTCCAGAATTTCATTTCTTGCGCCTTTCGACAAGCTACCCTTATCAGTTTCAATCTGTGGCACAAACACAATCTCGCTGCCCTTATTGGCTAAAAATGGGGTTATAGACTTTGGCGAGGCGAGATATGAGAGACCTCCACCTGCCTTAAGAAATGAAAGTGCACAAAAATAAGGTGCACCACAATAATTTGAAGAGCCTGCAATAAATAATGCCTTTCCATAATCCCCTTTGTGCGTGTCTTTACTTCTTTGCGGCAAACTTATTAGGTCATTTGTCTCCACTCGTATATTGTTATTATTATAATGGGAAGGGGGAAATGATATATGTGTAACATATAATTTACCACACATGGCAAATCCAGGGTAAAGCAAGTTACCCAACTTTGGAAGACCAAATGTTACAGTATAGTCAGCATTAACGGCACAACCCATAATCTGGCCTGTGTTGCCATTCACACCAGATGGTATGTCAATACTGAATACAGGTTTATTTCCTTTATTAATCAATTCAATGACCTTCTTATAAGAGCCGGCTATATCCCTCGCAAGACCAGTCCCAAATATGGCGTCTACTAATGCATCGCTATCTGAAATAGCTTTTTTTATCTTTTGAATGGAGGGAATGCGTTCTACATTAACAGGAATAGAAGCAAGTATATCAAAATTATCCTTTGCGCATCCTTTTAACTTTTCGCTATCACTTAAAAGAAATACTGTAACAATGCCCCCATTTGAATGAAGTTTTCTAGCCACAACAAATCCATCGCCACCATTATTGCCAATCCCGCAAAAAACCACAAATCGTTTCCCTTTTATTCCAAATTCATCATGTATTACAAAATATGCAGCATTTCCTGCGTTTTCCATCAGAATTATGTCCGGGATATGATATTTCTCCATAGCGCCCTTATCAAGGCTCCTCATCATTTCAACTGTTGATACCTTCACACTTTCTCCTTTAAATAAAGTTATTATAAAAATGCAGTTTGCCTCAGGGCTTAAAAAAGCCCAGCTTTATTAAATGATTCAAGTTAGTTAACAAAACAGGCCTTTTTATCCACTTAAAGATCTTTAAAAATTTGGGAGGTTCATTAAATGGCCTACCCTTACAAAGACCTTCCAAAAGCGTATATTAACAGTGAACAGGAACTAACTGCCCTTTTATTCTTCAAATTGCCTTAGGTCTAGAATTGTGTACCCTTTTTGATTCAAAAGGAAACAGGCCTCCTCCGGAAGACTTTTATCTGTTGCAAAAATATCCTTTCCTTTATGATCCTTAAAGCTAATACCCTGGATAGTAAATTTAATATTTTTCAACTCATCTCTCGCTGAGCCAAAAAAATTATGAAGACTTGACTGGAATGGTATATCAAGAAAACTAAGTATTCTCTCCACCGTATTGAATAATTCGTCCTCCCCTTTAATTGAGAGAACGAGAAATTGATGTTTTTCCAACAATGACTTAATAGGAGACGATAAACCTAAAATATCTATCACGCAATCTCTTTTGTTCCTGTTAAAAAATAAATCTGCCTCTGCGGTTATATTTAACCCGGCACCCTCCCCTTGATAGATAGGTATCTTTGTCTTCGTAGAAAAGGGCTGCCCTGCTATTTTTAAAAGAAGAGATGGCAGAGGGAAGTCTATATTTTCCTGAGCTACAATTTTTTCGTCAGCACATGAGCCTGCTTTTATGCCCTCTTTATCAGAGAAATAAGGATAATCGATTATCTTGACGCCAAATTTTTGCAGGTATGTTCGCACTACGTCTAAAGTTCGTTCAGACTCACTATTTAAAATTGCAAGGACTCTTATTTCTTCCGATACATCTTTTCCTTCTTCTCCTGGCACAATAACCCAGTCACCAGATACGGAAATAAGAATATCATCATCTCGTATCTCAAGCTCCTCTCCAGGGCGAAGAATTTTATGAAATTCACATGCCTCAAGAATTCTATCGATGGATGTAAAAATAGTATCCTTGTCAGTTAAATGTATAATTTTATATCCCTCCCATTCCGACTCGACTAATGTAACCACATCTTTCGATAGCTCATTTTTTATATCAATAATCAGTCTCATGCCTCTACTCATATTGAGAATAGGGAAAGAATCTGCCTTTAAATTTATTTGACCACCAGATTTTAATGGAATAAAATATTCACCTACATCTATCCAATCTTCTCCCATTAACTGAAATATATCTTTTAGCTTGTCCCTTAATGAATCTGATTTTAAAAAATAACCTTTTTCTTGATCGATGCCGCTTAACGAGGCAGGTCCTTTTTCATAAGACTTAATCGGCATCCTGACCATTTGTGGAGTATAGACTGGAAGCCTTATCACCTGATCTGGATAAATAAGATTTGGGTTTGTTAGTGAAGGATTAAATTTTTGGACCAGATTAAGATATCCTGAATAAAAAAACTTACCTGGTACATTGTACCTATCTTTAGCTATAATTGTCAGGTTATCACCTTGTTTTACCCTGTATACCTCAAAATGTATATCTTTTAACAAAGAAGAGTCCGCCATCAATTTATTCAAATGGTCTTTTTTATCTTTCGATTTCTTTGTTGGTTTTATGTTAACTGGGATCAGGATAGTTTGACCTGGGTGAATTAGGTCAAGATTCGTTAAGGGTTTATTCATGCTTTTTATTGAAGATAATAATTCATGGAAATCCGGCCTCTGCAACAATCCCCTTTGGCGCAATAATTTCCAAATATGATCCCCTTTTTTTATAGTATACCTTTCATACACCACTTCCCTGTCTTCCAATTTTTTAACATTAGCCTTTTGAACCAAAGAGATGGAAAGGGTGTCTTTTTCTGTAGACCTTGCAACCGTTGAAAATAAAAAAGAAAAAGACAGGATAAAAAAAATAAAGAAAAAAGGTTTACTCATTTCGCTTCCTTTCAGTAGCATTATTGCTTTATTCATAATAAAGAGAAGGCTGTTAAGAGATAAAAATCATATAATTAATATATTTATTTTAAATAGTTAACTAAATTTATGTCAAGGCTTTTTACATTTATAATTCTATACACAATATATTCTAAAAAAAATTGTTACATATACTCTATATAGTATTTTTTTCTTTACAAATTCTATAAAGTCTGTTATCAGGGGTAAAGAGGAGTAATATAAGGCAAAAAGGTTATGAGAATAAAAAATATATATATCCAGGGTTTCAAATCTTTTATGGAGAAAATGAGCATCAATATACACCCAGGAATAAGTGCGTTCGTAGGACCTAACGGTTGCGGTAAAAGCAACATTATAGACGCAATTCGTTGGGCGATGGGAGAACAAAGCCCCAAACAGCTGCGAGGCAGACATATGGAAGACCTTATTTTCTCCGGCACAGACAATTTAAAGCCTTTAGGCTTGGCAGAGGTAACATTAACTCTTGAGAATGTTGGAAAGACGGAAGACGGCAATGAAATTTCTGTAACGAGGAGACTCTACAGGTCTAATGAAAGCGAATATTTAATCAATAAATCAGCCTGCAGGTTAAAAGACATCCAGGATATGTTTATGGGTACAGGGCTAGGAAATAGGACATACTCGATCATAGCACAGGGAGAGATAAGCTCAATAATAGAATATAAGCCAGAGGACATAAGACTCCTTTTGGAAGAAGCGGCCGGCATCTCTGCATACAAAGCGAGAAGAGAGGAATCTTTAAGAAAAATCACGCTTACAAAGGAAAATTTAAACAGGGTAGAGGATATTCTCTACGAGATCAAAAGGGACATGAACTCCCTTAAAAAACAGGCGAGAAAGGCTATAAGGTTCAAGGAAATAAGTGCTGAGATTCATAGGCTTGAGCTGGTCTTTTATTCGAATAGTTATAACCATTTGCAGTTGGAAAAAACAAACACCTCGGAGATACTTGAAAAGATTACAAAGGAAGAAAAGGGGCTCCAAGAAACATATTCTATATCTGAAAGCTCTATCGGGGAAATTAGCTTAGAACTAAATGAGAAGGAAAAGGCCTTGTCTTCTATAAAAGAGAAGGTTTTTTCACTTAGAGAGGAGCATAGAAAAAATGAAGATATATTAGAACACCTATTGCTTGACCAAAAAAGGTGTAGCGAGAATCTCTCTAAATTAAATGACGAAAAAAGTGAAACAGGGCAAAAAATAGGTGAATTTAAATCTGAAATTCAAAAAATTAATTCACGCATCTCAGAGCTGCAAAAATCCATAGGAAAGATTTCAGAACTTCGACTAAGCCATGAGTCTTCTTTTAACAGGGAGAAAATATCCTTTGAAAAAATAAAAGATGAATTAAAAAATGAAAAAATTCGTTTAGCAGAGCTATCTAATAATGAAGCAGTACTTAGAAGCGAAATTGCCAATTATTCTGAAATAATCACTCAAATAGATTCACGAAAAACTAGGCTGGAAAAAGAGTCCGTAGAAATTTCACAAAAAATTGAAGAACTTACTCAAGCAATAAATGAAAAAAGAAGCCAGAGAGATGAACTAATTGCCTCATTAAACTCAGCAGAGAATGCTTTAAGGGAGGAAAAAACAAGGCTCAATACATTAGAAGATGAGAGAAAAAAGAGAGAGTCCGAAAGGGCTTCAGCAGAGGGAAACCTCAATTTAACCCTCTCACAAATGTCCACCCTGAACGACCTCATTAAAAATTATGAGGGATATAACTCAGGCGTTCAGACAATAATGAATACCTACAAAAAAGGCCAGTCCCACAAAGATACAGTTCTGGGTGTAGTAGCAGATTTTATCCAGGCTGAGTCGGAATTTGAGACAGCTGTAGAGGCTGTATTAGCGGATAAACTTCAATATATAGTTGTCGATAAACAGGAAGACGCCAAGGAGGCTATTGAGTATTTAAGATCAAAGGATGTGGGAAGAAGCTACTTTCTCCCGGTAAAGGAGTTTGAAAAGGAGATGGTAGCTGAAAGAGAGAAGATAAAGCTAAACGGGTTCAAACTTTTAAGAAAACACATACATTCAAAGGAAAAATTCAGACCCATGATAGAGTCGCTTCTTGGTAATGCAGCATTAGTAGATAACCTTGGACAAGCATTATCTTCCTGGAATAATGGTGGGGGCAGACAAACCTTAGTAACACCGGAGGGTGATTTAGTAAATGAAAAAGGAATCATCATTGGAGGCAGATTAGGCGAGGACTCTGCAGGTTTACTAAAAAGGAGGAGGATGCTCGATGAATTAAACAAGGAAATTGGACGGTATGAAACAATACTTTCAAAACTTCAAACAGCCCTCGGAGAATTAGACCTAAAATCAGGAAAAATAAACAGTTATATTGCCTCATTGGAAGAAGACAAACAAGCTTATACCCAGGAAACTGAGGACATTGATAATGATATTTTTCTTCTTGAACGAGAAACAGACCAACTAATAAAACACGCCAATTATATAGGAGAGCAGCTATCATCTTTAGCTGATGAAAGGGAGGAAAGACGGCTTTATCTTAATAAAATCGAGCAAAGGCTTTCAGCATGTATAGATCAAAAAAATGAGACACAACAAAGGGTTTCTACAAAAGAGAATAACCTCCAGGATATAGAGGGTGCCCTTGGCAAGGCAAAGGAAGATTTCTCCAAAATGATCCTGACATATAATCAGCAGACAGAAGAGCAAAAGGGGCTTTTTAGAGAAAAGGAGAGGATCAATCAATTTATAAATGAGATGGGGTTAAGGATTAATAAGGTAGAGGGAGATATTCATTCAAATAGACAGCAGCACGAAGTTTATTTAAAAGCTGAGAGAGAAAAAAAAGAAGAAATAAAAAATATTTTTCAGAAACAAAAAACCCTTGAGAACGAAATTAGTGGCCTTGAGCGGGAATGTACTATCTTGAAAAATAAGTTAACAGAGGAAGAGAAGGCATCAGCCTCCCTAAGAGGTAGGATAGGAGGCCTGAGAGAAGAAATCAATGAGGCACGGTTAAAGAAGGCGAAAATAGATTTTCAGCTAGATAGCATCATATCGCAGGCGATTAGGGAAATAGATATAGATTTACAGAGAGATTTCAAGGAATATATTGAGGAAGATTTTTCAAAGACTGAATGTGAGCAACGACTTAAACAACAAAAAGCTATTAAGGAAAAGATTGGAGATGTTAACCTTCTTGCAATTAATGATTATCAGAAACTGGAGGAAAGGCATAACTATATAACAGGACAACAACAAGATCTTATATCCTCTATAGATTCTCTTCATAGTTCCATAAGAAGGATTAACAGTATTTCAAGGCAAAAATTTATCTCAACATTAGGCATGGTTAATGAAAAATTACAAGAGGTCTTCCCAATTCTTTTCAGTGGTGGTAAAGCTTATTTGAGCCTGATGGATGAAAATCTTCCTTTAGAAAGCGGCGTTTTGGTAAAAGTACAACCACCTGGTAAAAAAGTGATGCACATGGCCCTCTTATCAGGCGGTGAAAAGGCCCTTTCAGCCATGGCATTACTATTTGCCGTATACCTTATTAAACCAAGTCCATTTATTATAATGGATGAAGCAGATGCACCATTAGATGAAGCCAACACAGGCAGATTTAACGACTTGCTAAGAGATATTTCGAAATCATCTCAGGTAATAATGATAACTCACAACCGAAAGACCATGGAATTGGCTGACAAATTATACGGGGTAACTATGGATAGGCATAATATTTCTAAGATAGTCTCTGTCGACCTCAGCAAATACCATTAATTTTGCTTTTTCCTTGCCTTCCATTTTATCGATGCTTTATAAGAAAAATATAAACACATTTGTTTAACAAAAACCCCCTCAAAAATAATTTCCTTTTGTTTTGAAAATTTTTGGCTAATAATTACAAGCATCCTTAAACAGTTAAATTTTTTGCACCAAGGTGGGATAATATATCCCCTATTCTCAATTTACATAAAATAACAGGCAACATTTAGACATTGGGCAGGCTTTTGGCAATTTTAAAAAAACAGGATCTTATAGAAAACAAAGATGTGACAGAGGGCCTTTGGAAAAAGCTCCGCAAGACTAGAAAAAACATAACGGACAGACTCTATTCAGCCATTTCCGGGAAAAAAGAAATAGATGAAGAGCTATTAGAAAAGATTGAAGAGATTCTCTTCACTTCTGATATGGGGATAGAAACAGCGGAAGAATTAATTGATGAATTAAGGCAAGATATTAGCCAACATCATATGATAGACCCAGAGGGATTAAAGGAGCAATTAAAAGAGAGAATTATCGCATTTTTAAATAGTGGTCTGGAAACCTCAAGCTCTCTGAAGAAGCATGATGCCGATAGAAAGCCTGA
>JAGYMO010000330.1 GCA_018400255.1 Deltaproteobacteria bacterium | reverse complement strand
TTGTTTGAGACTGCCATGAGGGACGCTGATAGTTTTGTAAGTTTATTTTTGCCATGTAACTGGCTTGGTGTCAAATCTCCTCTTAGCTCTTGCGCTCAATGTTTTGAACAGAAAGCGAGAAAGGCAATATCGAAGTCAGAAGTCGGAAGTCCCGATGGAATAGCCTTCGCACTCCATCGGGCAAAGCAGAGGTCAGAGGTCGGAAGCCAGAGACCAGACGTCAGAGGTCAGAGGTCGGAGGACAGAAGTCGGAGGTCGGAGGTCAAAGCTTTGTGTAAATATCTCTCCTATGGCCAACCCGCAATACAATAACTCGCTACCTTCAAGGTCAAAGATCACTCTGTAATCTCCGATTCTGAACCTGTAAGAGCCGATTTTTGCGTCCCTAAGTCTTTCAGAATACCTGTGCGGATCTTGTTTATATCTAACCAGTGCTTCGCTTATACGCTTTTTTATTTCAGGTGGAAGTTTTTGGATGTCCTTGTCTGCCCGGCTGGTATATACGAGCTTATAATTCAACGCCCAAAGACCTCTTCATGAGACTTTACCCTACCAGTTTTATAATCATCCCTGGCCTCCTTAATACTTCTTAGATATTCAGGGGAAGTGGCGGCAAGCAAGTCTTCTAAAAAAGATTCCCTTTCTTTCTTTTTCATGTTCCTGACTGCCTGAAATATTATTTCCGGCTTGACTTCCATTTTTATAGCTTTATCAAGCATATCAACCTCCTCAATTCTTCCTTGCCTATAAATTAATGTAACATCACATAATCAAACACGCAAGGTGAGACGTTTGAAAAATTAAAAAAACCGTTAAACTACTATAGTCAAGTAAGTAGAGTAGGGTCAAACCTTAACAGCCTGTTGCCCAAACCCAATTAGATATCTTAATTAAATTAATTTTAATTATTTTATCATAATTTAATCGCTAATATAATATATTTATTGTACAATCATGGCCGAAACAATAACAAGTGTTATAATGGGGACAAGTGTTATAATGGGGACGTCTATGCTTTTATGCGCTTCCAAATCTTTGAGGTGAGGTAAACCACAAAGCATAGAAACTCGAAGCTGAAAGCGTAGAAGCTGAAAGCGAACGAGTGAGGAGGGTCAAACCTTAACTATTTACTAACAGAACTTTGGGTGCAATCCTTAAAGGGAAATGGGTTTGTTTGGCCCCAGTTGAACACCCAAAGGGACACGGTTTAACAGGGAAGGCGGGGTAAACCCCAGTGGAATACCCTCAGCTGTAACTATCGTTCCCCCGATTAGATAGGTTGCACATTTTACTTTCTAAATGTTCCATTGGCCGGGTTGTAATTACTTACGATAATGCCTTGTCACAGCGATGACTTCTGTTTTGTCCTTAGGCAGGCAGATGAAAATAGCTCTGTATGTCTTATCTAAACGGAACGAATAGATCAGCCTGTGTTTTGGTTCTAATAGTTCAGTATTGAGAGAAGGGTGAAAGGGATTACACTCAAAAAGCTTCTTGGATTTCTCCCATTTCTTTATAAGATGATGTTTCTTAAGATATTCCTTAATATCCTCTCTAAGATCAATGATGGATGGCATTTTAATTTACGTGGAAATTGATGACTTTTTAAGGCCCTTTTCTAAATCCTTCAAAAAACTGTCTTCATACAAATCTGTTCCTGCAAAATCAGCCAGAATTGACTCAAGTTTATCCTTTTTAAAAGGCTTTAGTTCAATGGGGCTTTCCTTAAGCCTTTCTATAAGTCTTTTACGTTCTTCATCTGATAGGTTGTCAATAATCTCATACAGCGTATCCATGGGTATCTCTATTTTTTTAGTTATTATCTCTTTTAGAGTGATTTGTGGCATATCTTTGCTCCCAAAAAATAGAATTTTGTAATCATATTTGATTATAAAATATCATCTATCAAGGTACGTGTCAAAGGAGATTTTGGCTGGATTTAAGGGTTATAATGGGGACGTCTATGCTTTTATGCGTTTGCACATCTTTGGGGTGATGTCTTGAATCTTGCGAGACCTTTGAATAATTCAAAAAACCGTTAAATCCTCCCTTTTCTGACACAATTTTACAAAAATTGTCATCTTAAGGTTTAGTTTAATGGTCTTTTAAAAGTATCTCTTCTCTCTTGTTACCTCTTTTTTTGGTGTTATAGGTTTATTTTTAGCTCTTGGTGTGCCTTTTT
>JAGYMO010000329.1 GCA_018400255.1 Deltaproteobacteria bacterium | reverse complement strand
TCAGCTCAGGCGGGGATGGAGTTGTTCAACATACCGCCTATGCGCGTTTACCAGTGGGAAAAGAACGGTAACTAATATCAAGTCTTCGACGTCAATGGGCCCCGGGTTTATTTATAGATGTCCATCTGTATATTTTAATTCCCATTCCCTTAGAACGTATATAACGGAAAATCAGCCATCACCTTTTTTACCCCTGCAATAATTTAACTGCAATTTTCACATTGAATTAGGCCGATTTCTATAAAAAAACAAATCTACTCGAAATGCGTCAAGGCGGGTTTTCCTATAGGAAAGACATTAAAGCCTATCTCAAACAATTTCTCGTGATCCAAGATATTTCTTCCATCAAATATGAAGGCTGGTTTAACCATGTTCTTATAAATTTTTTTAAAATCAAGATTTGAATATAACTCCCACTCTGTCACAACAGCAATAGCATCGCAGTTAGCAGATGCCTCATAGGGATCCTCAATATAGGATATTTTTCCCTCTAATCCTTTAAGGTCATTCATTGCATTAGCCAGGGCCTTTGGGTCGGTAATAACCAGCTCAACCTTTTCCTCTATCAATCTCCTGGATATATATATAGCTGGGCTTTCCCTGGTATCTCCGGTATTTGCCTTAAAGGCAAAGCCAAAAAGGCACAGCCTTTTCCCTGCCAGGGTATTGAACATGGCGCCTAACATCGTTAAAACAAATCGCCTCATCTGGTAATCATTAATTCTTACTACGCTCTCCCAATAATCAGCTATCTCTACTAAGCCATAATACCTGCATAAATAAACAAGGTTTAAAATATCCTTCTTGAAGCATGACCCTCCAAACCCAATGCTCGCATTTAAAAACTTTGGCCCCAATCTGCTGTCCATTCCAACTGCTCTTGCCACCTCAGTAATATCAGCGCCGGATTTCTCACAAAATGCGGTAAACGAATTTATAGAGGTTATTCTTTGGGCCAAAAAGGCATTCGAAACCAGCTTGGAAAGTTCGCTGCTCCATATGTTAGAGGTAACTATACGCTCCATGGGAACCCAGTTGGCGTATATCTCAACTAACTCATCTCTGGCCTTCAATCCGCTCTCTGTCATCCTTGAACCTATAAGCACCCTGTCAGGGTATTCTAAATCTTTAATAGCTGTACCTTCCGCTAAAAATTCCGGGTTGGAGAGAATATCGAACTGAACATGGCTGCTATTTGACGTAAGGATCCTTTCCATTGCCTGGGCAGTCTTAACAGGAAAGGTGCTTTTCTCAACTATTATTTTATGAGAATCAGATACGTCCCTTATCTGCCTTGCTGTCTTTTCCCAATACTGAAGATCGGCTGCCATGCCCAGGCCCACCCCATAATTCTTCACGGGCGTATTCACGCTAACAAATATAATTTCCGCCTCTCTTATAGCCTTTTCTATATCATCGCTAAAAAATAGATTCCTACCCCGTATCTTCTTTACAATTTCATCTAAGCCGGGTTCGTATATAGGCAAGTCATCTGAATTCCATTGTTTAATGCGCTCTGCGTCAATATCAACAACCGTAACCTTGTATTGTGGACATTTGTAGGCAATCATGGCCATGGTTGGCCCGCCTACATAACCAGCCCCAATGCATAAGATATTTTTTCTAAATGTCATTCGGTATTCTCCGCACAAAATTTAAGGCATAATCCAAAAGAATTGGTAAAAAACATATCTAAGGCTACTTGCCAAATACGTATATGTCAATTAAAATAACATAGTTCTGTCAACAAGTCAGTTCATCAAAAATTACATTTTATCCGCAACTTTCTTTTAGTGATTAAATAACAAAATGCCTTCGAAGGAACTATCACTAAAAGATTTTTTCTGACCTCAATTACTCTCACTTCTTACATCCTTTTGCACGTATGCCCTACTAATTACTTATGCGGCACCTTTAATACCCTTAAAAACGGCAAGAAAAGATAGGCATTAGCTAAAGCCCGTCCAACCAGAAGGGAAATCGCTGCCGCTAAAGCCCCGACAACCCCCAAAAAATCTACAGTTATCACAAGAAGTGCAATAATACCAGCAACCTCTATCGTAGTTCCAAGAGTTATCTGCCCCGTCTTTCTATGTAATACGAGCAAAGAACGTTGAAGGGAAAGTAAAACCATAAGCCCTGGCATAGGTGCCAGTATTTTGGTTGGCCAGTCCGCAAACTCGGCAAGTTCAAGACTTAGCCCAGAAATGTCCCGAAACCAAAGATCTGATAGAGGTGAAAAGGCCAGAAACGCTAAACCCGCTGTCACTGCAAACCCGAGCAGAATTGCGAATTTCTTCAACGCATCGTAACCCTCATTGTTTACCCCGAGGAGGGCAATACCCACTTCCTGAAAAGACAACCCTAAGGATCTGAATATAAACACAAGGGAATTAACTACTGGAAATACGGCCAGTGATTCTAAGGCCATAGCGCTATGACCCAGAAAAAAGGTTACGACTGGGTAAATACCAAGGGTTAGGATAGAAGTCATGGCTAAAGGGTAATAAAACCTTGTGATAGACCTGTACCCCCAGGGCTTAATCTTTGAATTCTTATGTTCCTTCTTTAAAAGCTGAATGACCGTTGAACGTGCCATGAATTTACTTACGACAGCCTCTGCGCACACTCCCATTGATAAGGCCAGTGCCCCAACAGAAGCCCCATCAATTTCAAAAAAGGCATAGCAGATCAGCCCGGTTAATCCCATAGAAAACAAACGGACAATAGTTCCATAAGTCACCCTTCTTGTCAGATTGCTTCGTATAAGGATACCCTGGAAAAAACGCCTATAGCCAATAGCAGCCGGCCAAGGGATAAGAAGCAAGCATGCCCGATAAGCAAGATGATCAACACCCTCCGGGAGTCTTATCAAGTTATTGGCGATAAAATCAAAAACAGAAGGTATAAGCAAAAAAACCATGCATGCAGTAATGATTGCATTCAACCCATAGGTAAAATTTCTGAGCTTTAAAAAGGAATCTCGGTCCTCTACTATGGCAGTTGACGCGCTCATAATCATGATAATTGGCGCCTCTATTAGCATGGCTATGGCAATAGCAAGGCCATAGGCGGCCAGATTGTGCTTTGGGTCAGCTAACCTTGCTATTACCATAGCTAAAAAAGGCCCTTCCAGGGACATCATTATCCAGGTCACTGCCAGCGGCACCCAGAAATAAAAAATTTTTTTAAGTGTTAAGGGACTATTTTCCATCAGGGGAAGCTAATGCGGAAGTTCGAAGAATTCAAGGGCTCTCTGGGAAGAATAGAAATTCAGATTTTTATAAAAAATCATTTTTTAAAATAAGAAAGTTTTTACCTTCTATAAATGCAAGTCTTCCAGCCAATTGGAAAATTGGCTTCATAAAATATGTTTCAAACGTTTTTTCTTATTGCACTGCCCGGGAAATAATTAATTACTAATCCTCTATTGCCGCCTTAAGTGCAGCCCTCGCTAAAAGGCGGGTGGAATCCAGCGTAGGAAGAGGGCAGTCACCTGGGTCAACAAGTAGAGGAATCTCAGTGCATCCAAGAACAACTGCATCGCAACCACTAACCTTTAATTCTTGAATCACTTCATTAAAATATATCCTTGATTCTTCTAAAAATACCCCATTGACAAGCTCCGTAAAAATGATTCTATCTATTTTTTCTCTGTCATCCTCATCGGGGATTTTAGTTGAGATACCTAATTTTGCCAAATAGTCAGGATACACTGGGCCAGTCATTAGATATTTAGTTCCTGTAATTGCCAAATTCTCAAACCCACGGGCTCTCGCCTCCTGACCAGCTGCATCAGCTATATGAAGCCATGGAATAGGGCTCCTTGAAGATACTAAATCGAATGCCTGATGAATTGTATTATCTGGGCAGATGGCTATCTCAGCCCCACTATCTGCAAGCTTGGAAACAGAGGATAGCATCAAATCACCAACCTCCTCCCAATCTCCAGATCGAATATGAACCATGTATTCACCTAGTGGATATGTATGCATAGATATCTCAGGATGCATGTGCTCTCCCATCTGGGCGGGGGCCTCAGCACATATTGTTCTATAACAAAGAGCAGCACCTTCGGCACTGCACGCAACTATTCCTATATGTTTTGTCATGCTCCCTCTCTTCACTAATGCCCTATTAATCAAGAAGGCCTAATTGAAATAAAAAATCCGTGTTAATCTGTGCCTGCTCCGTTAAATCCCGAAAGGCTATTTAACTGGGGTTCATCTGTGTCCCATTATATATAAATACGCAGAGAAAGATATCATCCTCAAAGCTTCTCAAAGCTATATTAAATATATAACTGAGTTTATGTGTAACCGCCCTTATGCTCGCTTTCACCTTGGCCGAATCCTTTAGAAGTAATTAGTTTTAAGCATTTTCTCTTTTTCAAATCTCTCAATAGCAAGTTGCAAAAGCCTATCAATCAGATTTTCATATGAAATTCCAGATGCTTCCCAAAGCTTTGGATACATGCTGATTTTCGTAAACCCTGGCATTGTATTGATTTCATTAATTATAATAGTTCCATTTTTCTTAAGAAATGAATCAACACGCCCAAGCCCTTCACATGAAAGGACTTTAAAGGCCTTTATTGATAAGTCCTGGATTCTTTTAGATGTTTTTTTAGATACCTTAGCTGGTATTTCCAGTATTGCCCCCTTTTCATCCATATATTTTGCTTCATATGAATAAAAATCATGTGCTGATTTTACTTCTCCGGGCAAGGATGCAATGGGATCATTATTTCCCAGAACTGAACATTCTATTTCTCTTCCATCGATGTATTCTTCAATTAGTATTTTTAAGTCAAATGAAAACGCAAGCTGCATTGCTTCTTCATATTCTTCCTTTTTTTGGACCTTACTAACTCCGACAGATGACCCCATGTTTGCTGGTTTAATAAAAAACGGCAAGTTAAATTGCTTCACAAGATCAGAAAACCTTGGTCTCGTATCATCAGATTTAACCGCAATAAATTTAGGGCTAGGAACTTTAGCATCGCGCAAAAGTCTTTTCATTATGTCTTTGTCCATTCCGACGGCTGAACCCAAGACACTCGACCCGACAAAAGGTATATTTGCAAGTTTAAGTAAACCCTGTACCGTTCCATCTTCACCAAAAGGTCCATGTAAGATCGGAAATGCTACATCAATAGGATATTCTAATTTTGCATTTCTTATGTTAGAAACAATAACGTTACTTTCCGGAGTGATCGTAATGGCATCATTTGACTGATTTAACTTGATCAATTTGGGATTATCATCATTAATGAGAAAGTTTGATTGTTCGTTAAGCAACCACCTTCCAGATTTGTCTATTCCTATAAGGATCGGATTATACTTCTCTTTATTCAGGGAATCATATACGTTTTTAGCTGATTGCAAAGAAACTTCATGCTCTGCTGATTTTCCCCCGAAGATTATTGCAACGTTGATCTTTCTCATTCTATTGCCTTTTTTAGCGTAGCCTTTCCTTAAACTCTTGCACCACGTAAGGAAGGAAAGATTTCCACTTACCTGATAAAACAACCAAAAGTTCGATGAAGCACTATTTTTTCAAGGATGCTGTTTTATGCTCTCCCTTAACTTTGCCAGATTTTCTGCCACAGACCCCTTGCTATTATATATGCTCGATCCTGCTACAAGCACAGTGGCACCAGCATTTACAGCAAGCAATGCCGTTTTCGTGTCTATACCCCCATCAACGGCAATAGGTATCTTGCAGCCTCGTTTTTCAAGCATTTCCCGCAGTCTGCTGATCTTGTTTAGTTGTCCATAGATAAACTTTTGCCCCCCAAAGCCCGGGTTTACAGTCATTATCTGAATTATATCCGTATGATCCAAAACTTCCTCTAAGGCTGTCAAGGGTGTACCAGGGTTTATCGTCACACCTGCCTCTATTTTTCTACCTTGGATATCCTGCAACGTCCTGTGAAGATGTATACAAGACTCCTGGTGAACAAATATCCGATCTGCCCCTGCATCAATAAAATCCTGGATAAACCGCTCAGGGTCAACAATCATCAAATGTATATCCAGTGTAACCTTTACTACCTTACGAAGGGCATTTACAATACCCGGGCCAAATGTTATGTTTGGCACAAATTGCCCATCCATTATATCAATCTGTAGCCCATCAATGCCTGCCTTTTCAGCCTCAATAGCCTGTTCACCTAACCGTACAAAGTCCGCTGATAAAACTGATGCCTCTATATCTATCATTATTCTCTTACCCTTCCTGGTCCAATCTCCATTGTCCCCTAAAAACAATCACTACCATGAAGAGACGCAGTTTTTAAATTTTTAACAAAAAAGGGCTTTTTCCACTATCCAAAAAATAAGAGGTTAAATAAATACCTCGCTCAGCCGATTTATCCCCTTGATTAAATCTCCTGTAAAGTGGAAACATAGCACCTTTCTTCCAGCTTTCAAAAGAGCCTTTCTATCTCCGCTCGCCTGGGCTGTCTTAAGCACGCCGAAGGTCATGGATGATTTGGATGACCCCTCCTCATCAGGTATTGCTATATCTTCCCCTTCATCAACCGTGAGCTGTATAAAAAGACCTTTACCGCTGTCACCCTTGTGGAGCTGACCGGTAGAATGGAGAAAACGTGGACCATATCCAAATGTGGTTGCTAGCCGCAATCTGTCGCGCAACCTCATTCGGAATCTATGAATAGCGGTGTGTACTTCATCCATCGGTGCAAGATATGCCTGAATAGCCACATAAGCCCCAGGGGCAGCGTGACCCAGGAAATTATTTAGCACCTCTTCCAATCTCTCCCCTTCTTCCTCACCATAAACTGTGATTTGTCCATCCCTTAACAATGGCTTCTCTATCGGAAGAGAACCCTTTTCTTTGTATTCAGTAACAATTTCTCTAGCAAGCAGCTTTGAAGCCTCTACGTTTGGCTGATCAAACGGATTAATTCCAAGATAACTACTAGCCACTGCCACTGCCATCTCCCATAGAAAAAACTGACCGCCAATATCGTAAAAATCACGGAGATGCAAATGTATTACCGGTTGGCCAGACCTTTCCAGCTCATCTACTTCCTTATCCTGTGTGTAGCTTCCCTCAAGGCCTATTTGAACAAATACCCTATCCTTATCATAAACCTCATGAGAACCAACTGCCTCACCCACAACAGGCAGTACACCCTTTCCCTCCTTGCCGGTACTCTCTGCGAGAAGCTGCTCAATCCAATCAGAAAAACTTTCTATTTCAGGTGAAAAGATAAAGGTCAGCTTATCCCTTCCAGTCTTATAGAGCTCCGCAATGGCAACACCAAGCCTTGCACAATTATTATTTTCCTCAGGCATACAATTACAGCTATCACAATTAAAGACCATGGACATGGCCCTGTCGAGCAAGGCCTCGATGTCGACACCAATTAATGCCGCCGGTACTAACCCAAAATAAGACAAGGCCGAATAACGACCCCCAATGTTAGAGTCATTAATAAAGCATTTGCGAAAATGCCTTCGCTGAGCGAGGTTAGCAAGGGGAGTTTCCGAATCAGTTATAGCGATAAAGCGGCTTCCCGCATCAGACTCACCAACAGCAGAGACAACCCAATTGTAAAAAAATTTGAAAAATGACAGTGTTTCCACCGTAGTTCCTGATTTGGTCGATACAATAAAAAGGGTTTTTGAAGGGTTAAGCCTGTCCCTTTGGGCTATCACAGCTTCCGGATCAGTGCTGTCCAGCACGTCCAAATCCAAATAGCCATCTTTCACGCCAAATATCTTTTGAAATACATCAGGGGCCATACTGGAGCCACCCATACCCAATAACAATGCATGAGTATAGCCATCGGAGATTACATCCTGCACAAATAATGTAATTTGGTTGATAGTTCCGGTCATAATCTCCGGGCTATGCAACCAGCCCAAACGATTTTTTATCTCTGCCGGGTCATTTTTCCATACCCTGTAATCATGAGACCAGATCCTGCCCACCAATCTATTTTCCGTCACCTCTTTTACAGCTGTATCAAATGCCTTCCGGCAACCCCCAAGGGAGAAAAAAAGATTCTGTCGGCCGGCATCTAAGTACTTTCGTTTCCTGGAAATAGCAGATACTGCCCGATCAAATGAGGCAGAAAGCTCGCCCATACTTTCTTGCTGCAATTGGCGTGCAACCTCATTTATGTCTATATCTAAATCTGCAATACCCTCAAAATAATCATATGCCTCGCTACAATCATCTTCTATATTTCCCGATATTTTCCCATGATCAAGGAAACTCTGAATTGTAGTCGGTAACACCTTACTGACTGTAAACCGTCCAACAAGGTTTTCCATATAAAGGGTATCTAAATAACCTGGGTTTTTTATTTCAGTGCCATCCCATAACAATCGCTGCGGCCTGGCCCCTTGCCCATTGAGTCCCTGCCAGATACCCCCTTTTAAATTCTCAAGAAAGTGTTTGTAAATTACCTTAGCATTGGAAATTGCAAACTTCCCTATCAATTCGGCATGGCCATTCTTCTCAAGGGCAAAATCAATTGCCGTATCCAGACTATTTATTGAAATTGAGGCCACTGAGGCAACCTTGGATAAATCACCGCCGGCTTTTGCCATTTTCTCAAGGCCATTTATATAGGCATCAAAAACTGCCTGATACTGGGTAAGAGAAAATATGTTTGTGGCATTTACATTAATGCCCTCTCCGATGAGCTCTTGCATCGCCTTTATTCCTTCATCAGTAGAGGGTATATTTATCATCACATTAGGACAATCTAATATAGATAGCACACGATGAGCCTCGGAAAAGATTCCATCTGTATCAAATACCAGTGACGGATTAAGCCCCACGCTCACATACCCATCAATTGCTTGCGTATTTCTATAGACCGGCAAGAGTAAGTCTGTGAGTTGCCCGATGTCATCAAAAACTATATCCTCATAAATTTCTCTATCCTGCTTTCCCTGCTCTGATAATGACTTTATAGTCTCATCGTAATCAGTGCTGCCAGAGATTATATGAGGGAGGATTAAGGGATTTGATACAAACCCAACAATGCCCTTATCGATGAATTCCTTCAGCTCCGCCGACACAATTAAATGCCTGCGTATATAATTCAACCAAACGGACTGGCCCATCTTTCTCAGTTCATCAATTGTTGCCACTTCAAACCCCTATTTAAAAAAGCACATTAACCCTATATGGTTAATTATACATGTAGGGCCTCAAAAAAAGGCTGCTATTCTTTCAAGAATCACTTCCCCGCCAATAATGGGCCAAAACTCCACCAGTAGCTCAACAAATTCTGAATGATACCCACATCTATGAATTCCGTTAAATGTAGAAAGAAAACTTCACGGACACCTGTCTGTCAAAAAATGGATCGCCCAAACTGTGAAACAAAATGATAGGTCCCTAAAATTTATTGTAAATAAAAATCTCTGTCAAGAAAAACCCGCTAAATTAGAACTGAGTGAAAACACACTATAATTGTATGAAATATCAATCTTTAATAATTTCATGCTAATTGTAGTCTCTTCAGCTATATGTTAAAATTCAAATATATTTTATTATTGCCTCGTAATCTATAAAAATTTTATAAGCTCAAGGATGCTAAATTGTCCTTTTTAATCTATACGCTACAAAATAAATACAGTGGGCAAAATTTGGCGCTATTTTTCTCGGACTGATTCAGGTTCTCTATGTTACTATCAAGAGGCATTCAAGGAGAAGCAACTATGAATACAATTTTTATCGGCATTGACGGAATGACCCTGGAAGATCTTATAGACATCGCACGGAATGATTATCAAGTAGCTCTTACAAAGGAGGCGGAAACGAGTATTAAAAGTGCAAGAAGCCTCATTGAAAAATGGGTGAAGGAAGAAAAAACAATTTATGGGGTAACAACAGGGTTTGGAGCCTTAAGCAATGTCATTATTTCCAAGAAGGATATCAGAAAGCTACAGAAAAATATTATAATGAGCCATGCCGCAGGGGTAGGAAACTCCCTTGACAAAGAAACTGTCAGGGCAACCATGGCCTTACGAATTAAAGATCTTGCAAGGGGTAATTCGGGTATTCGCCTAAAAACTGTGGAGCAGCTCGTGCAACTTTTAAATAATGAAATCTACCCGGTGGTGCCAGAGAAAGGCTCCGTTGGAGCAAGTGGCGACCTGGCCCCGTTGGCGCACCTTTCCCTTGTCCTTCTCGGAATGGGCGAGGCATTTTACAGGGGCAAAAAGCTGTCTGGTAAAGAGGTGTTAAGCCAATGCGGCCTGAAGCCAATTCATTTAAAAGCCGCAGAGGGTCTCGCTTTAGTAAATGGCACCCAATTAATGACTGCTATCGGAGGACTAACCGTTTATGATGCTATCAGGCTGTCAAAGATGACTGATATTGCGGCCTCAATGAGCCTCGAGGTACTTATGGGAAGTAGAACGGAATTTAATCCGAGAATCCATAAGGTTCGGCCTCATCCAGGCCAAGGCATCTCAGCAAATAATATGGAAAGAATTACCCAAAACAGCGAAATCATAACATCACATCAGGACTGCTCTCGTGTTCAGGACGCCTACACCCTGAGATGTTCTCCTCAGGTACATGGAGC
>JAGYMO010000328.1 GCA_018400255.1 Deltaproteobacteria bacterium | reverse complement strand
GATACTCAGTTTTCGCATGCGCGCGCGCAATGTGCTGCGGTCGAGCCCAAGGATCTCTGCGGCACCGTTTTTTCCGCTCACCTTCCAATGCGTCTGCTCGAGTACCTGCACGATATAGTCACGCTCAACCTCATCCAGCGTTTTTTTGGCCGTTGTTAAATCCTTATGTTGTTTTTTCAATTCATCCACGAGGTGCAGTTTGGGTCCTGAGGAGTTGATTACTGCCCGCTCGAGGACGTTTTCCAGTTCCCGGACATTGCCGGGCCAATCATAATCCTGTAAAGTATCCATAACATTCCTCGGGATGCTCTCAATGGACTTACCCATTCGCTTAGAGATAGTTTTGACGTAAAAGTGCACAAGAAGTGGAATGTCATCCAAACGGTCCCGGAGCGGAGGCATGGTAATAGGGAAAATATTCAAACGGTACCAGAGATCCTCACGGAACCGGCCTTCACGGACTTCCTCTTCCAGATTTCGGTTAGTAGCGGCGATAATCCGAACATCGATTTTGATCGTCTGGGAACTTCCCAGCCGCTCAAACTCACCATCCTCGATCACTCTGAGCAGTTTGGGTTGCAAATCCAGAGGAAGCTCGCCAATCTCATCCAGAAAAAGAGTTGCCCCGTTGGCAACCTCAAATCGCCCCAAGTGTGTGTCATGGGCACCAGTGTAAGCACCTTTCTCATGACCGAACAGTTCGCTTTCAATGAGATTTGAAGGCAGTGTGGCGCAATTTATTTTGATTAGCGCTCGGTGTTTGCGCAGACTCAAACCGTGAATGGCCCGAGCGACTAACTCTTTGCCAGTTCCGGTCTCGCCGAGAATTAAAACGGTTGTGTCGCTCGGTGCAATTTGTTCAACCTTATAGAATACGTAATTGATCTCGTTGCTGCCACCGATGATGTTTTCATGGTTATATTGCAATTTGATTTCTTCTTGCAGATACGCCCTCTCGGCTTCAAGTTGCTCCTTTAACTTCTGTATTTCGGAAAGGGCAGCCGTAAGATTTAACTCGGCTAGCTTCCGTGCGGTGATGTCCTGAATCCACCCAGAAAGAGTGACAGCATTCCCCTCTGTATCCCACCGGGCCTGGGCTCTGGATAAAAACCACCTGTATTCCCCCGATTTCGTCCCCAGGCGGTATTCGGTAATGAATGGAACATGCTCTTTAAGATGCCGTTCAATTGCCGCCCAGGTTGCTCCGCTGTCCTCAGGGTGCAACTTGCTGCGAAAAGAATCCATGGAACCTGACAATTCCTCGGGCAAATACCCGAGGGTCTCACAAAACCGATCCGAGAAAAAAACGGTGTCTGAGTGAATGTCCCAATCCCAGAGACCGTCGGTAGCCCCTGCGAGGGCCATGACATATCGCTCCTCACTCTTGCGGAACGCCTCTTTTGTGCGTTTGCCCCTTCTTCGCAGCATAGACAGACCCAATATAAACAATGTGATGATTACACAGAAAAAAGAAAGACCGATGATGACAATATGCAAAGAACCCAAAATGCCTCCTCAGCGACGGCAGACCAAACAGGTTATGATATATTCGAATCTGCCAGCAACTTATGACTGATTGCCATTTTCATCTTTAAACTCGATTTCGAACTCATGGTGTTATTCCTCTGCTGTACTGCAATGGACGCGGGAGGGATAGTGGCTGTTAGTATCTCTACCGCGCGACTCAAAGCAATACTACCACCTTGAACGCTCTTTTCTCCATCTTAGAACTGACCTCAATCCTTCCTTCGCAACCCTTCTGCCTTGGGTCTGGTCGAAAAATGCAAAATTGAAAGCATTTATTACATCAACGTTTCTTTTGCGATTATCTTCAAAAGCTTCCCGATTCAGAACTTCACGAAAAATACTTCTAAATTCCTGTAGCCTGTTTTCTGTGAAAATCTTCTGAAATAAGACGTGAGGTTGCTCCGCATACTCGAATTCCTCGAGACGCTTCATGATATAGGTGAGCGTTCTGATGGTTAGCTCAAAGCCAAGAGTCTCTTTCAGTGCTTCTTGAAGGGCGAGGGGCAATGTCGCCTTGGGCTCAGCGACAACCGGTGCCACCCATTTTCCCTTCGTCTTTCGAGCTCTCAACAACCTATAAGCCTCCACCTGTCGGCATAGGTGCTCCGCCTGCAGCGCAGCGGCCTGAAGGTAGGCGCTCAGATTGTAGAAACCAGTGTGTATATACTCAGGAAGCATATTGCCGCTTCGGCTATGTTCATATCTATATTTGTGGTCAATCTCGCCCCACGCCTCCTCAAGAATAGTCCGTAATTGAAACTCGACCTGAAGTGCCTTCAACTCATCGACTGCATCTGTATTCTCGCCTAGCTTAACTTGGTAGTGAATGGACGAGTATCCACTGTATCCAAGATCAAGGCCCTCCGGAGCCCCCTCACCGGGGTCTATTGGCAGAACAAATGATCTCTTTTGATCAGGTCTTCGGATGAATCGTAAGATTTTCTCCTCTACCAAAAGTTCAAGATACGCTTCGACCTTCTTGATATCTGAAAGACGGAGACAGATAATCCTCACGCCTAGAAGATCGCCCACTCTTTCCTGAAAATTCTTGTGCGTAATAGGCGCTGCTTCAATCCCAACTTGTTTGTTCTCTTCTTCGATTTTTTCTATGAGTCTCGCTTCATCTTTGATACGATATATGATTGCATGAAGACTTTCCTTTGGTGCCGAGGGATCGTCCCTAATGAGATGGACAAGGTAGTCCGCAAGTTTCTCATATTGCTCCTTTTCCCTGAAGAAGGAAATCAAAATTGCTTCCTTCTGACGTTTTCTCACCTATCAAATCTCCTTTAAAGATCCCAGTGTGTCCCGTATGTATGGCCTACTGATATAATCCTAATAAAAATACTACCACATACCCAATTGGTCCAACAAGACAAAAACACCAAAGAAGGTCATTGCCCTACCTAAAGACTCATTTTTGGTTGTCGGGGAGCATATGGGAAATTTTTGGGTCCCATCAGAATGCTCCATAGATGACAATGTGAAAACAATATCGACGAAGAGGAAAAAATATGGTGACCTTTAATAATCCCGGAAACTTTTTATCGCATTATCGAATACCAACTGAGACATGCTATTATCACGATTGTTTGATTTTGTCGATTAGCGAAAGACCTCATTATTTTTTGCCAAACACGGTGGATTTTTTCATTTGAGGCTATCTGCTAGTATAACACCTTCAATCAGGCCTTTGATATAAGAAACCTATGCCAGGAAAAGGGAACCTGTTATATGAAGAATGTATCAGGAATTACAAAGATGCAGTGTATATTCATATTGGCAAGGCATCGCACGTTTTATCAGGCATATACATTCTATGGTGTTGTATGATAGAATTGTATCTAACTCCGATTAAAACACAGTGATGAGGTGGCCGATGATACTACCAGGGACTCTCTTTGGGCGATCAGAGAAACCATGGGAAGGGTCAGTGAAATTAATCGCCTTACATGGAATGATGTAAATTTTGAGGAAAGGTGTGTTCTACTTTATACCCGAAAAAAAAGGGGCGGTGACTTAACGCCGAGAAAAGTGCCCATGACTGATAAGCTGTTCGAGGTACTTTCTGAGAAATTTGCAAAGAGAGACAAAGGCAAATCGTGGATTTTCTGGCACAAATACTGGAGTAGAAAGGAAGGAAGACTAAAGGAAGGACCCTACAAGGACAGAAAGAAGATAATGAAGATACTTTGCAAGAAGGCCGGGGTCAAATATTTTCGCTTTCATCCCCTGAGGCATGCCGGTGCTTCTCTTATGGATGGAAATAATGTACCGATTGGGACTATTCAACGCATCTTAGGCCATGAAAACCGCAAAACCACAGAGATCTATCTGCACAGCATCGGGGAGCTAGAGCGACAAGCAATGACTATTTATGAGCAGTCACGGAAAAAGTCTCACACAAATCCACACACAGAAAAAAAATCACAAAAAAAGAGGATTAGGCGTCGTCACCTAACCCTCATAAAATATTAAATTTTTAAGATGCCGAGAAGTGGAATCGAACCACTGACACGGGGATTTTCAGTCCCCTGCTCTACCGACTGAGCTATCTCGGCCTGTTTGACGCATATCTGTACATAAAATCTAAACCGCTAATGATCATCCTCATCAAGTTCCATATCGAATTCGGAATTCTCAAGGTCCAGGTTAATATCCAGCTCGGAACCGTCGTCATATACAATCTTATCCTTAATTCCCGCACTGCCTTTAGCGCCTCTATTTAATCCACTATCAACGGCAACGCTCCCATCAATGTTTCCAATTAAGGATTCTAAAAAAAAGGGCGTATTAGGATTAACAAAAAAAATATTACATCTCGTCTTTTCTTCTATTAAATCCTTCCCGCATCTGGGGCATACATCTAAATGATCAAAGGTAATATAATTACATTTCGGGCATTTCATGGCTTTATTCAGTAAAACAAATTGTTATTAGAGAGATTTTTCTACATAAATTTAAGAGCACTGTCAAGCAATTTATTTAAGGTTTGATGCTTACCTTTATATTTCTCTCAAAACTGCCTGCGGAACTCCACAGGCACTTACAATATAAGGCAGAGGCACGATGTCGCCAGCCTTAGGCCTCATTAACAAAAAAAGAGTTATTGCAAGATTCTTTTTATTAATATAAAAAAAATTCATGAATATATCAACCTTTATAAAACACCTAAAGAATTCACCCGATCTGAGGTCTCAAATTAAATACCACCATTATATTGCTTCTCATGACCCACTATTACTAGATGAAATTCCCTTATCATCAGAAATCAGGAGGATCCTCAAGGCCCATAAAATAGAAAAATTATATAGCCACCAGGTCAACGCCATAAAGACGTTGAAGGAAGGCAAAGACATAGTGGTCTCTACACCTACTGCCAGCGGAAAAAGTTTTATTTACAACCTCCCTATCATTGAAAAAATCATACATAATAAAAAAACGAGGGGCCTTTATATATTTCCTTTAAAGGCATTGGAGCAAGATCAGTTGAAAGGTTTTCAAAATCTAACTTCTCTAATTCACGATCACGTTATTACAGCAAAGATTTATGATGGTGACACATCTCCTGGGGATAGAAAAACAATCAAAAAATGCCTCCCGAATATAATAATTACAAACCCTGATATGCTCCACAGGGGGATACTTGCATATCACAGAGACTGGGCTGAATTTTTCTCTGACCTCTCCTTTGTAGTTATTGACGAGGTTCACACATACCGTGGAATTTTCGGCTCACACCTTTCACAAATAATAAAAAGACTGAAGAGAATTTGCCTCTTGTATAACAGCACGCCTCAATTCATTCTTTCATCTGCGACAATACAGAATCCTACCGATTTTTGCAAAAAACTCACGGGCAAGGACATTGAGGTTATTTCAGATAATGGGGCACCAAGGTCAGGGCAACATTTTATATTTATAAATCCAGAATCCAGCACCACGTTTCTATCCGCCCAGATATTTATTCATTGTCTTAAATACGGTTTAAGAACCATTGCATTCACAAAGTCAAGAAAGGTGACAGAGCTCATAAATATGTGGGTGCAACAACTGGAGCCAGGTTTAAAGAATGTTGTAAGTTCATACAGGGCAGGATTTCTTCCTGATGAGAGGCGCTTTATAGAAAATAAGCTTTCAAGTGGAGAGCTTAAGGGAGTTATATCCACCAGCGCCCTGGAACTGGGAATTGACATAGGATATCTGGATGCCTGCCTGTTAGTAGGATATCCAGGGACTATCATTAACACATGGCAGAGGGGAGGAAGAGTGGGTCGCTCGGGACATGAATCCATAATAGCCCTTATTGCTGATCAAGACGCCCTTGACCAATATTTCATAAGGCACCCTGCCAATCTTTTTGATCAACCATTTGAGGCTGCTGTAATCGACCCGGAAAATGTCAATATTTTAAGAGATCATCTACCATGCGCGGCCTCTGAAAGCCCAATTACGCTTAAAGACACTACATTCTGGGGTAACAATCTATTAGGCCACTTACAAATTTTAGAGGCGACTGGAAAACTTAGCAGGACTGCGGACAATGAGGCTAAATGGTTCTCTAATAAAAAGAGGCCTCACCTGAAAGTAAATATACGATCACTTGGAGAAACCTACACTATTTTTGATAGAGCAACAGGAGAGGCCGTTGGTACTATTGATGGCATAAGGGCATTCAGAGAATGCCATACCGGCGCTATATATTTTCACAGGGCAAAAATATATCATGTCGATAATTTAAATATAGCAAAAAATGAAATTATTGTAAGTAATACAAAGCTTACGTATTTTACAAGGATCAGATCTGAAAAGGAAACGGAGATAGTTGAGATTACGGATAGTAAACCTGAAGGACAGTTCGTTGTTAGGCTCGGAAAACTCAAGGTTACTGAAAAAATTACCGACTATGAGAAACGAAAAATCAACGGCCAAGAGCTAATCGGCGTCTCCACGCTTGAGCTTCCACCGCAAATATTCGAAACAATTGGTCTTTGGGTGGAAATTGAACCTGTTATTATGAAAATGGTTGAAGATAAGGGCCTTCACTTCATGGGCGGAATTCACGCCATAGAACATAGCGCAATAAGCCTTTTCCCACTATTTGCCATTTGTGACAGAAATGACATCGGGGGAATTTCATACACATTTCATCCTGATGTGGAAAAGCCGGCTATATTTATCTATGACGGATACCCCGGGGGAATTGGATTAGCCAGAAGGGGCTTTGATGTAATTCTTCAACTATTAACCAGCACACTGGAGTTAATAAAAGGGTGCCCATGTGAAAATGGCTGCCCTGCATGCATATATTCTCCAAAATGCGGATCGGGGAACAAACCATTGGATAAAAATGCTGCAATACTAATCTTACAGGCCCTTACAGGCGTAATATCGCTCGCTGATATACCTGCAATCGAAGAAAAAACCTTAGAGACTGGCCACGCCAGGCCTTCGCAGAGAAAAACTGAACGGAAAAACAGGGTCCTGTATTTTGACCTGGAAACACAGAAATCATCCGCTGAAGTTGGCGGCTGGCACAATACACATCTTATGATGATGTCCGTGGCTGTAATATATGACGGATTAACAGAAGAATTCTATGCCTTCAACAAAGACGAGGTCCATGAATTAATTGAATATCTTTTTATGGCAGACCTCGTTATTGGCTTCAACCACAAAAAATTTGATTACGCAGTTCTCGCCCCTTACACAAGCCGAAATCTAAAAAATATCCCTTCATTTGATATACTTGAGGATATATACAAAAGATTAGGCCACAGACTAAGCCTTGATCATTTGGCAAAAGAGACAATGGGGAAGAGAAAATCCGCAGATGGTCTTCAGGCATTGGAATGGTTCAAGGCAGGAGAAATAGGAAGATTAACCGAATACTGTAAAAATGATGTAATAATAACCAGGGATCTTTTCCTCTATGGCATACAAAATAGATACCTTGTCTATAAGAGTAAATTACATAAAGAAAGAATAAGGGTTTTAGTTGACTGGGATGTTGATAGAATAATCGAAAATATCACTACAATAAAAGGATAATCCACATTCTTGATTTTGGGCGATAAATTAAGCCATCATTCTCTCATTATTCGCTGTGTCTTCGGGTCAAAAAAAGTGCCGAATAATGGAAAGCCTCCTCAAGGTGCCATGAGGCAATTCAGAAACAGAGGCATACAATATAACAAAAAAATCTTTTATACAGGCACACCTCGCCAATAAGGTGCTTTGTGATTTACCTCATACCTTTGTTATAAGGCCAGGCCCCTGAAGACCTAAGGGGCTTAGGCTCCATGTATACAAAAACTAACTTAACCCTCACAAAGCTCTATTATAATATTTAAAATCCTTCGTATAGGCTCCGCTGCTCCCCATAGAAGCTGGTCCCCTACGGTGAAGGCAGTAACAAAATCCGGTCCCATAAGCATCTTATGAACCCTTCCTACAGGTACCTCCAAGGTCCCATTAACCGCGGCAGGTGTCAATTCATTAATAGTAGACTCTTTAGTATTTTGTACTACTTTTACCCATTGATTACCCCTATCAATCATATCAACTACCTCATCAAGGGGTATATTAGCGTCTAATTTAATAGTGAGACCCTGGCTATGGCATCTCATTGCACCAACACGAACACACAGGCCATCCACAGGGATTGGCCTGGCAGTGTTCAAGATTTTGTTTGTTTCAGAGGACCCCTTCCACTCCTCCCTAGTCTGCCCTGATTCCATAGGCGAATCTATCCAGGGGATCAAACTTCCAGCAAGCGGAACTAAAAAATTTTCTACAGGAAACACTTTATCTCGTAATTCCCTTGTTATAAGCTCATCAATAGCTATAGCGGTCGAGGAAGGATCTTGAAGAAGCGCACCCGAAGCATCCCCGAGAACCTTCATCTGGGCAATCAACTCTTTCATATGTTTGGCTCCCGCACCGGAGGCCGCCTGGTAAGTCATTGATGAAATCCATTGGATATGACCGGATGCAAAAAGCCCAGAGAGTGCCATTAGCATTAGGCTAACGGTACAGTTTCCCCCTACATATGTTTTTATACCCAATTTAAACCCAGAGTCTATAACATCCCTGTTTACCGGATCCAGCACGATTATACTCTCATCGCTCATTCTAAGGGCTGATGCAGAATCAATCCAATAGCCATTCCAGCCCTTTCCCCTGATCTCAGGGTAAACCTTTTTTGTATAGTCACCGCCCTGGCATGTCACAATAATGTCCATTGTGGAAAGAAGCCCGATGTCATAGGCATCAGACAGTGGTGGAATGTCAATGCCTATATCAGGCCCTTCTCCCCCAATGTTAGAGGTTGTATAAAAAATTGGCTCATAGCCTTTAAAATCATCCTCTCTAATCATTCGGTCCATTAAGACAGAGCCTACCATACCCCTCCAACCAACAAAGCCAATTTTCAACATAATATCCTCCGCAGTATTCAATTGTTTTCAATTATTGATCTAAAATCTTGATTTAACTTCATCTTAATAAGCTCGATAAATAGCTGATATTTGCAATAGCCTCTGCAATTAAGCGTAAGGCTTAAGGCTGGGCCATTTACTTTACGTAACGTTTAAAGTCGTACAACCTCGCTCAAGACATGAGACACAGATCCATGAATAACCAGATCAGCCAAAGAGTCAAGCGGTGTTTCTTCACGATTAATAATCATCAATTTTGAACCACTTTTAGCGGCATGGGCTGGCACAGAGGCAGCAGGATAAACAACGAGAGATGAGCCCAATACAATACAAAGGTCAGAATCACCCGCGCATTGTATTGCCTCTGCCATCTTATCTTCCGGCATTGCCTGGCCAAATGAGATGGTATCAGGCTTAAGAATTCCTGAGCATTCATCGCATAAGGGGTCTTTTATGCCGGAATCTATCATCTTTTCAATATCATCCCTATTATATTTTTTGCCGCATTTAAGGCAAGAAACAGAAAAGGCCGTACCATGAATTTCTATGATTTTTTCCGGTGAATTTCCCGCCCTGTGGTGTAAGTTGTCAATATTCTGGGTCACAATACAAAAAAGCTTGCCTATATTTTCCAGCTTCTTGATAGCCATATGGGCAGCATTAGGTTTAGCAGCCGTCATCAATTTATATGACTCTGAACTCATCTTCCAATATTTAACCCGTGCGTCCTTATCAGATATAATCTTGTCAAAATAGAAATCAGCTGGATCATATTTGCTCCAAAGCCCACCAGGACTTCTGAAATCAGGGATACCCGATTCCGTGCTCAATCCAGCCCCTGAAAACACCATTATCCTGTCTGCATCCTCAATAAATTTTCTTCCATCCTCTATTAATGAACCCAATTTTTCCTTTCTCCTTCGCGGGATCTAAAATTACTAAAAATACATGTTGGTTCGAATCAGGTTATAAAAGTCGTCTTTTTCATACTATCTTTTCTGGGAATCTGCAGTATTTCCCCATTTGGCTTGCCTATGCAAATAAGTGCTATGGGTGTTTTATCAGGGCTGATAGCAAGTATTTCCCTTACAGGATCCTTTTCAAAAAAGGTAAACCACAAGCTGGCCAAACCAAGGGCATACGTTGCGAGGTTTATATTTTGTATAGCTGCAGCGCATGCATGTTGATAACCGGCCCCGCCTTCTTCAAGAAACATATCAACACCGGTCTTTCTTGGGTCCCCTATAACAGCTATCACAACAGGGGCGTATTTCAAGAAATCCGCGTTATATGTTTTTAACCAATCCCATCCAGTTTTATCAAGTATCCACTTTATGCATCTTTTGGCCTCTGAAAAAAGTTTTTCCTTTACATTCGTATTTGTAATAACAATAAATTCCCAGGGCTGCAAATTTAAAGGGGATGGTGCCCATGAGGCTGCCGCCAATATCTTCTCAATTTTATCCCTGCCGACAGGCTCTGGCAAAAAATCACGGCAACTTCGTCGTCCTTTCATAGCTGTAAAAACGTCCATAATCTTGCCCTCAATTTTATTTACGATTGGTTTACCTGCAAAAAGCCAATAGTTGCCTCTCTATAATAAATTTGCTTATTATCCTGAAAAAAATTGCGTTAAATTAGGTTAAGCGCCCATGCGTTTTCTTACATTTATCTATGAACTTATAATTCAGTCAACCTTGTACCTAAACGTGTATATCTTTTCCGTATTTTATCATTTTTTATTCCGATTGCCAGTGCCTTTTTAGTGCCCACCATAACTACCAGCTTTTTGCCCCTTGTAACCGCGGTATAGATAAGATTGCGCTGCAAAAGCATATAATGCTGGGTTACAACTGGAATTATTACCGCTGGATATTCCGAGCCCTGGGATTTATGCACAGAAACTGCGTAAGCTAATACTATCTCATCAAGATCACTGCAATCAAATATCACATCTGTTCCGTCGAAAGAGATAATTAATTCTTGGGTTTCCTCGTCTATATTAATAATTTTTCCAATATCTCCATTAAATATATCCTTATCATAATTATTTCTTATTTGCATAACCTTATCTCTCGCACGGAATTTTCTGTTACCTCGAATCACTCCATTTTCTCCAGGGTTAAAGGCATTCTGGAGCTCTATATTCAGATTTGACGACCCGACTAAACCTTTATTCATAGGTGTTAAAACTTGAATATCATTAAGTGGGTCAAAATCAAAACGCCTTGGTATTCTCTCTGTTGCTAACTCAATTATTATCTTTAGCACATCTTCCGGATTTTCCTGTTCTATAAAATAAAAATCATTATTATTCTTCAAGGACCTGAACGATGGAATTATGCCCTCGTTTATTTTATGTGCATTCATTACAATCAAGCTTTCCTTTGCCTGACGAAATATCTCATTTAGCTCTACTACATTTACACAATTGGATTCGATACTATCTTTCAGCACATTACCAGCACCCACAGAAGGCAGCTGATTTACATCTCCCACAAAAATAACGATAGCCTGAGCCGGTATTGCCTTTAGCAAATGGTACATAAGAATAGTATCTATCATAGAGGTCTCGTCAACGATTAAAAGATCACATTTTAAAGGATTTTCTTCGTTTCTTTGGAAACCCCCCTTCCGGCTGCTATACTCCAACATCCTGTGTATCGTTTTGGCATCATAGGTTGTAATCTCACTCATTCTCTTAGCAGCCCTGCCTGTAGGAGCTGCCAATAGAATATTTGCCTTCAATTTTAAAAAAATTCTTAGAATAGAACTGATTATTGTAGTTTTTCCAGTTCCAGGGCCTCCTGTTATAATAGTTACCTTATTCTCAACAGCACATCTAATGGCCTCTTGTTGTTTTTTTGCCAGTTTAATCGCAAGCTGCCCTTGCACCCATTCTATAGCCTTATTTATATCTATTTTCCTTATTAGAACAGGCGTATTTAAAAGGATTTTCATACGAGAAGCAATCCCCTTTTCAGCAAGATGGTACTTTGCGAGATAAACTGCCCTTCTGTCAGTCGTAACGTCACTCTGCTGAGCCCAGTCCTCAATAACAACCATTCTGTTTTTATTAATAGACTCCAGGGCATTAACGATTATCTCTGTTTTTATACCAAGCACATCCTCGCAGATTTTTATGAGAAGGTTATAAGGGTAATATACATGGCCCTCATCTGCGAGCTGGTTAAGAACATAAATTATTCCTGCCTCAGCCCTTAATTCAGAATCTTTAGAAAAACCCAGTTTTTCTGCAATCCTATCAGCAGTCAAAAACCCTATTCCAAATATATCAGTTGCAAGGCGATATGGATTTTCCTTAACCACGGGAATAGATCTATAACCATAATGTCTGAATATCTTAGTAGCATAACCTGAGCTTACTCCATGGGCCTGCAGAAAAATCATTACCTCGCGAATTTCCTTCTGCTCTTCCCATGCCTTTTTAATCATCCCGATTCTCTTTTTTCCAATTCCATCAACGCATATCAATTCCTCGATTGTGTCTTCAATAATATCTAACGTCTTTTTGCCAAATTTCCCTACAATTCTTTTCGCCATAACAGGGCCAATGCCCTTAATAAGCCCTGAACCCAGATATTTCTCGATTCCGTAAACAGACGCCGGTACCATGGATTTATATCTAATCACCTTAAACTGCTCGCCATATTTCGGATGATTAGTCCATTCACCATTCATCCTGATAATTTCACCAGGTGTCGGGGCCATCAAATTTCCCACTACAGTAACAAGGTCGCGTCTTCCATGCACCCTAACCCTGGCGATGGTATAGCCGTTTTCCTCATTTTCATATGTGATCCTCTCAATCTGACCTTCAAGATCAACAATCATGTCTTTAACCTCTATGCAGGCAAATTTTATTGCATACATACATCTATCATATTATCCATTACTGCAATTATAGAAATAGTATATCGGAATATTCCCTTATGTTCCAATATTTTTAACAATACTGCGTTAAACCCAGATTATGCAGAAGCCACCTACTGCATAATCAGGGTTTAATAGAAAATACGAGCCCTTATACTCTGAGGTTCATGCCTTGACAGGTAGCCTTAACTTACTTATACTGCACATCTTAAATTAACAGCATCAAGCTAATCTACTACATTACATAGTCTGTTACAATCAAACATGATGTGAAAAACGTTAAAGAGAGGAGGACCTTATGAAGGTTGCATTTATAGGCCTTGGAACAATGGGCATAGGCATGGCACTCAACATACTCAAAGCCGGAAATGAGCTCACTGTTTATAACCGCACAATGGGAAAGGAAAAAGATTTAATCAATGCAGGGGCCAAGTGGGCAAATTCACCAAAGAATGCCGCCAAAGATGCGGAAATTATAGTGACGTGCGTCAGTGACACCCCGGATGTAGAAGAGCTCATTTTAGGCGAAAAGGGCATTATACATAGCGCTTCAAAGGGCTCGATTGTTATAGATATGTCAACTATAAGTCCAGCTGCTACACGTCATATTTCGGACGAACTGAGCACAAAAGGAATTAAAATGCTGGATGCCCCCGTGTCTGGAGGACCAGAGGGAGCGCAAAACGGTACATTAGCCATAATGGTAGGAGGAAAAGAGGAAGACTTCAATAAAGCACTACCCATACTGCAGGTTATGGGAAAAACAGTAACTCATGTTGGACCCATAGGGGCTGGGCAAACCACTAAGGCAATTAATCAAATTATTATTTCAGGCACTTACATCTCTGTTTCAGAGGGTTTAACCTTAGGCATAAAAGCGGGCCTGGATATGGAAAAAGTTATCCAGGCAATTAGTGGTGGTGCTGCCGGTTCGTGGGTATTGCATAACAGGGGCATGAATATTGTAAATAATAAATACCCTTTAGGTTTCCGGGTAAGCCTTCATCACAAAGACCTAAAGATCGCCCTTGACACGGCTCGCGAATTAGGTGTCACAATGCCGGCCACTGCATTAGTTGCGCAGATTGAGAATGGTCTCATCGCTCAGGGTTATGGCGATGATGATGTTTCTTCGATTGGTCGGGCCATTCGAAAGCTGTCAGGGCTGAAATAGAAAAACCCTGAGACATTTTATACAAAGGTATTTTAAATGGACTAGCACCTGTTCAGCCACTAAGATACTATTTAAACTCAACCTATAAATGTGTTATGATAAAGTTGTATTTTGGCATAAAGCTTCTTGATAAAATTCAGGGTAATTCTAAGAAATCTAATCACTAAAAATTGGTCGAAAAGATTCGTTTTATTTTTTCTCAAATGAAAGTAGACCTACTGTTGTTCGAACTATGTATATTTAATTCTTTTAGACATAGCTATCTACCTTTTAGCTGAAATTACGGGAAATACTATCTTTAACCTGTAGGCCGGCTATGTAACGTATATCTCGGATTAATTGGCTGATAAACTATATTTCCAATTCAATATCAGGAGGGTGTTATGTATAAGAATATATTGGTACCGTTAGATGGATCTAAGAGGGCAGAGGCAATATTAAAACACGTTGAAGAATTGAGCATTAGATACGATTCAAAGGTCGTTTTTTTGCAGGTAGTTGAACCACCCCCTTTAATAGTAGGTCCTGAGGGGGATATCGCATTGCATCAGAGAGAAATAGAAAGATGGGCAAGCGAGGCAGAATCTTACCTTAAGGCTATGCACGGGGAGTTTCAGGCAAAGGGTATTAAGGCTAAAAAATTCGTTGAGCATGGCCCTGTCGTTGACGTGATTATAAAAACTGCGGAGCGTGAGGGCATTGATCTCATAGCCTTAGCGAGTCATGGCCGCAGTGGTTTGTCAAAGGTGTTTTATGGTAGTGTGGCTGCAGGCATTTTACAACGTATAGACAGACCCTTATTGTTAGTACGTTCTCGAGAGGCTAATTGATTTCTAAACTCAGCCTTTCGATTTAACCTAGTTATAATCTATGATTATAATGTTGTAATACCGGCTCCTTAAATTAAAGCATTTGCTCCAAATATCTGCATTGCGAGAGCCCTATTCGCATGCAATCAGTGCAAAAACTCTAAGGCCTATTTTACTCAAGATATGCAGGGAATTGTAATAAGAACGCCCAAATCTATTTCCCTTGACTGGCTCGCTCTTCTCCATAATCGTCAGCAAGATATGGAGGTAAAGGCAGATCATACATTATCATTGTTTTTTCATTAATTACCTTGAGCACTACATGTCTCCACGCTGAATAGAAATATCCGTAAAATGTATTGTCAGGCCCAAAAATCTTCCATATTTCCGCCCTTAAACCCTCTGGTGATTCCTGACGCTGAATAGAGTCAATTATATTCAATAATGTTTCCTTATCCTTTACTATAGTCCATTTATCGCCTTCCAGCCTGTTTTGATCATTTTTCAGGTCAAAAACTAAGGCTGAGGGATGCTTTACAGACAAAGCCCCATAGTATCCAGCATAATATATAGTATAATCGTTCCAGGTATCCTCTAAATATTTAATGGTAACATTATCTGATTGTTTATTGAGCTGCCTTAGCTTTCCGTAGCCGCTAAATAAGGTACAGCCGAATACTAAAAATATGCCTATAGCTCCTATAAATAATGCATAAAGGTAGTGGTTTTTTTTCATGTCGTTTCCCTATTTTTTGATGGATTTTACAATTACATTTCATTTACTATAACAATAAGCATATATTGGTTTTTTTACAATACGGCCTATTAAAAATGTATATATCGTTAAGATAGTTAATGGGTATCCAGGTCAAAAATTGCGTAGAAATAGTCTCAGTACTGAGAATTAGTCTTTTTAAAACAATACACATTGAGAAAAAATACGTAAAAACACCCTTTTTAACCCAACTCATTATATATGATAACTCTTTACTAAAATGAAGACATTTACAAAAAAATATTTAGTTGGCATTCCACCATGGATTATATTTGGTGCAGTCATTGTATTGGTACCCATTTTTGTTTTCTGGACTATTGAAAATATTGGTAAACAAAAAGAAAATGCCACCCTAATGTTGGTTGAGAAAGGTGCTGCCCTGATAAAATCCTTCGAGGCAGGGGCTAGGACCGGGAGAATGCACGGGAGGGGGTTCCAGCTTCAAAATTTATTGCTCGAAACCTCGCAACAACAAGATATAAGCTATATAGTAATTACCACTATTGAGGGTACAATAATCGCTCACAGTGATCCCTCCAAAATCGGTAAAATCTATGAAACAGACGTGGATATCCAGAAAATTTATACATCTCAAAAGCTGGAATGGCGTAAGGTAAAAACCCACGAAAATGCTAATATATTCGAGGTTTTTAGAAGATTTTCACCTATCCGGAGATATTTCAGAAAACAACATGATTCAATGACAAACGCTGAGCATGCTACACCTGACTTGCCCATTTTAAAAAATACACCTGAGACGCGGCAAGTCATTTTCTTAGGCCTTGATATGAGCAGTGTTGAAGCAGCACGAATTGAAGATGTGCGCCACACAATACTAATGGCCATAATTCTCCTTTTGATAGGATTTGCCGGTATAGTTTCACTTTTCCTTTCCCAGGCATACAGGACAACAAAAAGCTCTTTAGCAAAGATCAAGGTATTTTCAGAAACCGTGATTAAAAATATGCCCTTTGGGCTTATAGCAACTGATGAAAACGGAAAAATTGCATATTTTAATCAGGAGGCTGAATCTATACTCCAAATTTCTAATCAACGTGTCATGGGAAAAAACCCAGGAGAAGCATTACCTGAGAAATTCTGGGCCTATATTAGAGATCTAACAGAAAAAAAATCCGGAATTGAAAGAGATATAAGCTTTAGTTTAGATGGGGAAAGAACTATATCCCTCGAGCTAAATGCTTCTTCATTAAAAGGTGATAATGGAGAATTTTTGGGAGATATCATTCTATTCAGGGATTTAACTGAAATTAAAAACCTCAAGATGGAAATCGAAAAAAATCAACGATTGGCATCTCTTGGGAATCTAGCAGCAGGCGTTGCACATGAAATAAGAAATCCTTTAAGTTCAATAAAGGGTTTCGCTACCTATTTCAAGGAAAGATATAAGGACATACCTGATGATAAAAAAACAGCAGAGATAATGGTCCAGGAGGTGGAAAGACTGAACAGGGTTATTAGTCAACTGCTTGAATTTGCCAGCCCTTTGAAAATACATAAGAAATCCGTTTCCATGGTAACATTAATCCAACACTCCTTAAAAATGATTGAGGGGCATGCCAGGGAGAAAAATATAGAGATAAAAACAGACCTCGACCATCTTATCAAAGATCTTTATATAGATCCTGACAAGATAAATCAGGTTTTTCTTAATATCTATTTGAATGCCATAGAGGCAATGGAGAACAACGGAACCCTCTATGTGAGGTTTACAGAGGATAAAAAAAATACTATGGCAAAGGTAGAAATATCAGATACAGGTAAGGGAATTATTACAGAAGACTTAACCCATATATTTGACCCGTATTTTACCACGAAACAGTCAGGTACCGGCCTTGGTCTCGCCATAGTGCATAAAATCATAGAATCTCATAAGGGCGAGACAAGGGTAGAAAGCGAAAGAGGTTCTGGAACTACCGTGACAATTCTTTTGCCTGTCACTAATTATAGCTAAAACGGCCATGTAATTCATGGCATCTTACTGAGTTTTTAAATCATGAAGGAAAAATATAGCATATTAGTTGTAGATGATGATCCGGCGCATAGAATCATGCTACATAGCCTCCTTAAAGGCTGGGGTTATGAAATATCAGAGGCTAAAGATGGCTCAGAGGCAATTGCTATAATACATGAACAACCATTCGATTTAATCTTGATGGATATACGCATGATTAAGGTATCAGGGCTTCAGGCACTGATTGAAATTAAATCATTTAACCCATCTATACCAGTGATTATGATGACCGCTTATTCATCAGTAGAAACTGCCGTAGAGGCATTAAAAAATGGCGCGTATGATTACCTTATCAAGCCACTTGATTTTAATGAATTACGGCTAAGTATAGACAGGGCAATGGATCATAAAAAATTACGAGATGAAAACACCCTTTTAAAACAAAGTTTAGGTAATCGTTTCGATAGGCGGAATATCATTGGAAGAAGCCCTGTCATGATTAAACTAATGGAAACTGTTGCTCAGGTAGCACCCTCTGAGGCAAATATTTTAATAACGGGCGAATCAGGGACAGGCAAAGAGATGATAGCAGGGACTATTCACTACAACAGCACAAAAAAAGAAGGGCCATTCATAAAGGTTAATTGTGCCGCTATAACAGAAACCTTGCTTGAGTCAGAGCTGTTCGGTCATGAAAAAGGGGCATTTACGGGTGCTTATAAAAAGAAGGAGGGTCTTTTTCAGCAGGCCCATGGGGGAAGCATTTTTTTGGACGAAATAAGTGAAATGTCTCTTTCCATGCAGGTTAAATTGCTTCGAGTTCTCCAGGAAAGAGAAATCACGCGGGTTGGCGGTGAAGAGGTTATAGCCATAGATGTAAGGGTGATAGCTGCAACAAACAAGGATCTTCTAAAAGAAATCTCCTCCGGTAGATTCCGCAATGATTTATACTACCGGCTTAATGTTGTTACCTTGAATACACCACCTTTGACAGACAGAAAAGAGGACATACCTCTTCTCGCGCAGCATTTTTTGAAAAAGTTTTCTCGTGCAAATCATAAAAAAATAAAGGGGTTTACACCCCAGGCAATGGACAGATTAATAAAATATGATTGGCCTGGAAATGTCAGGGAGCTTATGAATGCTGTTGAAAGAGGTGTAGTCCTTTCAACGGCAGATTATATTGATTTAGATGCATTACCTATAATTTCCGATGGGACCCCGGCAGATTCTAATCTTTCTCATGAGGTGGATATACATTCCAATACCTCACTTGATGAAGTTGAAAGGAAAACCATACTAAAGACCCTTGACCTGACTAAGGGCAATAAAAGTAAGGCGGCAAGACTTCTTGGAATAACGAGGAGAACCCTGCACAAAAAGCTAAAGGCTTACGGCCTCATGCCTTGAATGACTTTATTAAGTAAATAACATATTACCTTTTCTGAAAACTCAAGCCAGATAAGGAGATATTGGTTATAAACAAATGAGATCAAATATCATCAAAAATCTTCCCTGGATTAAGGATATTGTTAGGATCAAAGACCTCCTTAATTCCCCTCATAAGCATTAAAACAGATTCAGACACTTCCATTCCTATGAATGGCTTCTTGCTAATGCCAATACCGTGTTCTCCGGAGATTGTGCCTCTAAAATCAATAACGAGCTCAAACAACTCTTTCAATGCTTTTTCCGCCCGTTTTTCCTCATCCTTATTGTCCCTATCCAGCATTATATTTACGTGTATGTTCCCGTCACCTGCATGTCCAAAGGATGGTATCATCAAATCGTATTTGCGGCCTATTTCTGAGAGTGCCATAACAAACTCGGCCAGGCGGCTTCTCGGCACAACTACATCTTGGTTAATTTTGTCCGGTTTTAATGATAGAAGCGCCGGGGATAAACCTCTCCTCACCATCCAAAGTTCTGCCGCCTCCTTACCATCACATGCAACATGAATATCCATACTCCCTGTGTCCCTGCATATAGCCGATACCCTATCTGAATAGGTATCAATCTGCCACTGATCACCATCAAGCTCAATCAAGAGCAATGCTATATTCCCCTTTGGAAGATCAAAATTCAATTCCTGCCTAACTAACTGCACTGAGAGGCTATCCATAAATTCTATGGTAGTTGGAACAATCTTTTCTCTGATTATGTTTGATACACCCTGTGCAGCAGAAAAAATATCAGGGAAAATGACCAAAAGTGTTTTCTTTTTCTCAGGTCTTGGTATAAGCCTTACGGTTATTTCGGTTATTATGGCCAGTGTCCCCTCTGAACCGACAATCAGGCGCGTAAGATCATAGCCTACAACCCCTTTTGCCGTCTCTACACCAATACCCACAATTTCACCATTAGGAAGCACAACCTTCAAACCAAGGATATAATCCCTTGTAACCCCATACTTTACTGCCCTCGGTCCACCGGCGCATTCAGCAACATTTCCACCGACAGTAGAGACATTAAGGCTTGCAGGGTCGGGTGGATAAAATAGTCCGATTTTTTCCACCTCTTCCTGTAAATGGCCGGTTATTACACCGGGTTCAACCCGTGCAATCAAGTTCTTTTCATCTATCAACAGTATTGTGTTCAACCTATCCATTGACATTACCAGGCCACCTTTAATTGCAAGAGCGCCTCCACTCATTCCGCTTCCTGCACCTCTTGGTACAACGGGAATTAGTTCCTTGTTAGCAAGCTGCATGATTTTGGAAATTTCAATGGCAGTTCCCGGGAAAACCACCGCTTCCGGGGGAAACAGGTTGTGGGTTGCATCATGGCAATATGGAGACATATCATCTTTGTTTGTAAGGATATGTTCCTCGCCAAGTATCTGAGTGAGTTTTTTAATTGCAGATTTTGAGATCATGAAGACATAGGGGATCGATTGTTTATAGCTGTTTTTATTGTCATATCATCTATATATTTAATATCACCACCATGTGGAATTCCTAATGCTATCCTGCTAGTAACCAAACCTTTCTTGCTTAATATATCAGAAAGGTAAGATGCTGTGGCCTCGCCTTCCACAGTTGGATTAAGCGCAAGTATAACCTCTTGTATGTTTTCCCTTTGCAGGCGTGACATTAATTCCGCCATACGGATGTCCTCAACACCTATGCCATCCAGTGGTGAAAGGACACCCTGCAAGACATGATATCTCCCTTTATATGATCCGGATCTCTCTATTGCCAGTTGATCTCCAGGTCCTTCAACAACACATAGAATACCATTTTCCCTTCTTTTATCAGAGCATATAGGACAAGGATCAATATCAGTTATAGTGAAACAAATAGAGCAAAAATGAATTTTTTCCTTTACCTCTAACAGGCTATTAGCCAGATCCTGCGCAAATGCTTTAGGGCTTCGGAGGATATGAAGAGATAATCTCTCTGCTGATTTTCTACCAATTCCAGGTAACTTACTTAATTCGTCAATTAGTTTTCCAAGTGATGCTGGATAAATTTCCATAATGTTCTACCAGTATAATGATGCGTAAGTGATTTCAATAAAAAGGTAAATATGTAAGTATTACAAAAAAGTGTAAATAAATCGATACAATAGTATAATAACCCGCCGCGAACTAAATTCTATAACCCCGTATTTGCAGGCCTAAATCTATGCGTAGTGGATTTCTGAAATAGAGGAAAATTTAATCCCTCATTCTGAAAATATAACTTTAAGCGCTGGTTTATATCTTTACACCATGCCCGGTATTTTTACCCCTCCCGTTATCTTGTTCATTTCTGTTCCAACCATTTCCTTTGCTTGAGCAAGTGCCTCATTAATGGATGCCAAGATAAGATCTTCCAGCATTTCGACATCATCTTGATTTACTACCTCCGGATCAATTTTTATCGATACAATCTCCTGCTTCCCGTTTGCCACCACTGAAACCATCCCTCCTCCTGCCGATGCCTCCACAGTCCTCTCGCTTAGCTCCTCTTGCATTTTCACCATCTTTTCTTGGAGTTGCTGCGCCTTTTTCATTAAATTACCTATATCAGGTATACCTTTCATAGGTCTGTTCTCCTTTCAATTTATTATTGGATTATAATTCTCTATTTGTAAAATAATAGTAAAATCTGTTTACCATATTTAGTAGAAATGTCGAAATCTTTTTGAAACGTTAACCATTACTATTCTATAAAATCTTTAGTATATGTTCGTTTTTTTATAGATAACAAACAATCCTGTTCTATAAAATAATTATCGGCAGCTGCATTATTTCATCACCTAACATTCTTTTATAAAGTTAATCCTCAAAGGCCCTTAAAATCAATATGTGTGAAAAAATTAGCTTTTTCGCCATTAACAAAGCAGCATGAAATAAAATGCTGGAATTCCCTTTGGGGGTTGAGGTGGCCCTTTCTTTCCACAACCCATCAAAATGAACAGGGTAAAAATAAACAGTAAAAGATACAACAAAGACTTTCTCTTCATAATTTTAAATCTTCCCTGGCCTTATTTAATGCAGCCTTAACCATTTCTATCCCCGTACCTCCAGGGATATTTCTATTGTTAATACACGAAAAAGGTTTTATGGCCTCATAAATATCATCTTCAATAAGAGCGCTAAAGCTTTTCATTTCATTTAGATTCATATCATTGAACTCGACACCTTTTTTTTGAGCTGCCAAAATTATATCCCCTACAACATAATGGGCCTTTCTAAATGTCATTCCCTTTCTTACAAGGTAATCTGCCAAGTCAGTTGCAACAAGATATCCTTTCTCAACAGCACCATAAAGGTTATTTCTCTTAAATTGTATCTCTTTTAAGAGTAGTGTGAAAATTCCAAGGGAATTTTTCACCGTATCAACTGTATCAAATATGGGCTCCTTGTCTTCCTGCATATCCTTGTTATAAGTAAGAGGAATTCCTTTCATCATTGTAAGAACAGAAATTAGATTACCGTAAATCCTTCCCGTCTTTCCCCTTATCAACTCAGGTATATCCGGGTTCTTTTTTTGTGGCATAATGCTGCTGCCAGTCGCAAATGAATCTGATATCTCTATGAAGTTAAATTCCTCCGTAGACCATAAGATTAGCTCCTCGCAGAGACGAGAGAGATGCATCATTAAAAGCGCAGATGTAAATATAAACTCTGCTACAAAATCTCTGTCTGATACAGCATCCATGCTATTAGAGGTAATACCATCCATCTTGAGCTCTCTGGACAGGAATTCTCTATCAAGGCCAAATGTAGTTCCAGCCAGCGCAGCGCTTCCTAAAGGAAGGATATTCGTTCTTTGCAGAACCTCTTCGTATCTTTGCCTATCCCTTTTTAACATCTCATAATAGGCGAGCAAATGATGGGATAGCAAGACTGGCTGAGCCCTTTGAAGATGCGTATAACCTGGTATAATCCAATCAAGGTGCTTCTCAGCAACCTCTACTAATGATAATTGAAATTCCCTTGCTACACGGTCAATTTCGATGATAGAAGCCCTTAAAAAAAGTCTGGTATCCAGGGCTACTTGATCATTTCTGCTTCTGCCTGTGTGAATAGTCTCGCCTATATCACCAACCTTGTCAATTAAGGCCTTTTCAATATGCGTATGGATATCCTCCATGCCTTCATCAAATGAAAAATCGCCCTTCTCAATTTCACGATAGATTTCCTTTAATGCATCTGAAATAACCTCTACTTTATCCTCACTTATAATGCCGGCCTTACCAAGGGCCCTACAATATCCTAAACTTCCCTCTATATCCTCCCTCCATAATCTTTTGTCGAAACCTATGGATGCATTAAATTCGTCAACATTCTTATCTGTAAACGATTTAAAACGCCCTCCCCATAGCTTTTCTTTCATGCTATCTTCTCCGACTCATAAGATTAGCTATTTTCAATCGTAATCCGCTCAGTCTTATAAACCCGCCCGCATCCTCTTGATTATAAACTTCATCTTCCTCGAATGTTACAAATTCATCATTGTAAAGGCTTAAATCTGATTTTCTACCTACAACAGTGCAATTACCTTTATATATTTTAAGGCGCACAGTGCCGGTAACATTTCTTTGGGCCTCATCAATGAGGGCTTGCATCATCTCTCTTTCAGGTGCAAACCAATACCCATAGTAAATCATCTCAGAATACTTCGGGGTAAGACTATCACGGATGTGCATAACCTCCCTGTCCAAGGTTATTGATTCCATTGCAATATGGGCAATCCTCAAAATCGTGCCGCCAGGTGTTTCGTATATGCCCCTCGATTTCATACCAACATACCTGTTCTCCACCATATCTACACGGCCTATTCCATTCTGTCCTCCCACCTCGTTCAATCTTTTAAGAAGGTTTGCGGGTGAGAGCCTCTTGCCGTCAATAGCTATAGGGTTGCCCTTTTCAAAGTCTATTTCCAGATACGTAACCTTATCCGGTGCGTCCTGGGGGGATACAGACATAACAAACATATCATCCAGCGGTTCTTGCCAAGGATCCTCCAATATACCCCCCTCAAAACTAATGTGCAGAAGATTTCTGTCGCTGCTATATGGTTTTTCCTTAGTAACAGGCACGGGTATACCCTTTTCCTTTGCATATTTTATTAAATCCTCTCTTCCCTTAAACTCCCATGATTTCCACGGAGATATGATTTTTAGCATTGGGTCCAACGCCATGTAGGCAAGCTCAAACCTCACCTGATCATTTCCCTTACCTGTTGCTCCATGACTGACTGCATCCGCCTTCCTGTTTTTTGCTAAGGAAACCTGATGCTTTGCTATAAGCGGCCTTGCAAGGGATGTCCCCAAGAGGTAAGTGTTTTCATAGATTGCGTTAGCCCTTAAGGCAGGCCACACATATTCTGCAACAAACTCCTCCCTGAGATCCTCAACAATGACCTCGTCCGCTCCCGCTGCAAGCCCTCTTTGTTTTAGTAAGTCCGCATCATCCTCCTGCCCAAGGTCACCTGCATAGGCAATGACACTGCATCCATACCTTTCTTTAAGCCATAAAGGTATGACTGATGTATCCAGTCCACCAGAATAAGCCAGCACTATTTTCTCTATTTTTTGGTCCATCTCTATAACTCCATGTTTTAAAGTACTTTTTTGTTAACTCTCTGTAAAATTATTACGTTCAAACTATAATAAAAATCAAAAATATCCACATCTAATGTGGAGCCCCACGGGCAAGCCCGTGGCATCACTTGGTTTCGCCGATTCGCTTCGCAAACGGCGGGGCTTAATGGTGCGACATCCCAACTATAGGCGCATTCATCCACGGCTAAAGCCGTGGCT
>JAGYMO010000327.1 GCA_018400255.1 Deltaproteobacteria bacterium | reverse complement strand
TTCTATTTATAAATAAAACGTTTGCTGTATTTGTATTATACATTTGGAGACGCACCCTGATATTGTTTGATATTTTAAATCTTATTTATAAGAGGTGATTAATTTAATGGAGATAGTTGGAATATATGGCAGCCCGCGAAAAGGGGGTAATACAGATAAACTTCTCGATATGGTCCTAAAAGGAGTGCACTCAAATGGGGGATATATAAACAGGGTCTACGCTAGGGATTTGAAGATTTTGGGTTGCAGGGGTTGTGATGGCTGTGCAAAAACTGGTATTTGTGTAGTCAAGGATGATATGCAGGAAATATACCCTTTGCTGGAAGATGCAAAGGCTGTCATATTGGCCTCTCCCATTTTTTTCTATGGGGTGACTTCTCAGATTAAGTCGTTAATTGACCGGGGTCAGGCTATGTGGGCAAGAAAGCGACTGAACGAAAAAAATGAAACGCCCGGGACCCAGGCTATGGGCAAAGGATACTTGATAGCTGTAGGGGCGACAAAGGGTAAGAATCTTTTTGAATGCGCTAAGCTTGTAGCAAAATATTATTTTGATGCATTGAATATGACGTATGAAGACGGCCTTTTTTTCAGGGGCATGGAATCAATTGATGCGGCGGATAAGAATCCTGAGGCCTTGCAGCAAGCGTATGAATTCGGGGAGAAGATTAAATTTTAGGACTAAGGAGTGGCTATATGGAACCTTTAGAAATTATTGATATATTGGAGCATTGTGATATTTTTAAGGGTCTGGGGAAGGCTGAGGTTGAAAAGATAGCTACTCTTGGTCATATAGAGACATTCGAGACCGGGGAAAATATATTGAATCAAGGTGATTCCTGCGAAAATCTTTATGTAATAGCCGAGGGGCATGTTTTCTTGGAAAGGGATATCGATTTAGGAACACGAAAAGGAAATGCTATTATATCCCTTTTGGGGAAGGGTAGAACCCTCGGTTGTTGGTCCACACTTATAGGGGAAGCTGATATTTTATTGTCATCCGCAAGATGCAGAAGACCCACAAAGGTTTTTGTGGTCAAAGGTCAATCACTCAGAGAGATGATGCTTGATGATATTAAATTGGGATTTCACATATTAGAGAGGCTTTGCTATTTGCTTAGAGATAGAATTCACGGCGCATACGGGGCCCTGGAAAATATATAGGAGAAATTTTAGCTTTCCTCATAACTATCTAATTTAAGGCCTTTCTTGAGTCTTAAATCCTCAATTTTATTTAGAGGTTTCTCTAAGAGCCTGCGTCTCGTTGTTATAAGCTGCTCATATTCTTTTTGCGCATCATCTATTTTTTTCCCTAATGAGTCTAATTTCTTAATAAATTCGGTCCACTGGCACTTGAATGTTCCTAATAGAGACAGAACATCATTAGAGATTTTATCCAGGCTGAAGCTATCCAAAGATTGCCTTATGACAGCTAAGACAGCAAAGAGGGTTGTAGGCGAACATATAATTACCTTATTCTTTATCCCCTCATCAAGAATGGAGTTATCTTCTGTGAAGATAAAGGAATATATTTGTTCGTTTGGAATAAAGAGCAAGGCATAATCAATAGTATTCTGTTCCGGGCTTATATAGTCCCTTGTTGCAACCTCCTTAATTTTTGCCTTAACATCCTTTAAAAATGTTTTGCGAAGCTTCTCTTTTTCTATCTCCCGATTAGATTCTAAAAATTTTGCATAGTTATCCAGGGGAAATTTAACATCCATGTTTAGTTTAAGGTTGTCCGGGAGAAGAAATGTAAAATCAGGTCTTGTTCTAACTCCATCTATAGTCTTCTGCTTTAAATAATTTACATTCTCAACAAAACCCGCCATCCTCAGGATATCTTCTGCCAATCTTTCTCCCCATTGCCCCCTTATTTTAGTATTTGCTAGGACCTCTCTCAGCTTATTTGTCGTCTGTGTTAATGCCATTGTCTGTCTGTTGGCAATGTCAAGTTGGCTGGAAAGTTCAGCAAACTTTATTTCTCTGTCCTTTTCAAGCCCTTTCATTAAGTTTGAGGCATCTTCAAGGCTTTTTGTCATTTCTTGTAATTGGCGGTCAATAAGCGTTTTTTTCAAGTCCAAATCTTTTAGGCTCACCTCCCTGTCCGATTGAAATCTTGATTTTGCAAGTTTTAGAAATTCTTCTGTTGATCTTGATAATGCCTCAAATGATAAATTCGCAAAGCTAACCTTAATATTCTCAAGGATTAGATCAATATTTGCATTATATTGGACATTGCTTTCATGTAACAGTTCTTTCGCTAACTCGGTAACTGTTCTTGATCTTAATAATTGTATTAAGAACGCAGTTAGCAGCCCTAATATGAATCCAACTACCAGTCCAATTATGCTAGACAAAAAGTCCATTTACATTTCACCTCTTGAAAGTTTTTCTCTAATTGTTCAGTATATAAATAAATTTTATTTTTAGTGCTTTTATCAGATAGTAAATAATAGTATAAAATAAAATATATAATAAAGCATAATAAAGGCAGGGTGTAAACTATAAGGAGATGCTGGTTCATATTTTCTGCGGCTTTGAATTTTGACACCCTGGGTCAAACGTGAATTATGAGACTGTTATATTATAAAGGAAAGGCAATAGTTATTAGCTGCTTATATCAATATATTAATGGATTCTAACATGACGGTTAATGGTGAAAGCATTGTAGAGCTATTTGGAGATGGAGCATGCTCAGGTAATCCTGGTCCTGGTGGATATGGTACTATACTGAGATACAAGTCGGAAGAAAGGGAGCTGGCTGGGTATTGCCCAAACACTACAAACAACAGGATGGAGCTTATGGCCGTTATAGCAGGATTGAGAATGCTTAAGAGGCCATCTCGGGTCAGGGTTTTTACAGATTCAAATTATGTTTTTAAGGGCATAACTGTTTGGGTTAAGACATGGATACGTAAAAATTGGCTAAACTCTCAAAAAAAGCCTGTGCTAAATAAAGATCTCTGGAAGGAACTCTTAGAGGTGAGTCAAAAGCATCAAATAGAGTGGAGATGGGTGAAGGGACATTCTGGTCACCCTGAAAATGACCGTTGCGATGCAATAGCGAGAAAAGCGATTAAGGAAAGAAGGTGATTAAACCTCTTTCCCCTTTTCATTTTTATCTCGAGTGTATCAGGCAACGTGAAGGTTTTAGTGAATTGTTTGCCTGTGAGTTTATGCTAGGCAAAGGTCATTTTTAAGCATTAACGTGCAGCTCAGTTATAATTTTTATTTATATAGATTATAAACTACAATTGACACCTCCATAAAAGAGCATACCCTTTTTGGGCGGCTTTAAATGAAGGTTTGAGGCCGATTATGTGTTATGGCCTACAATTTGGAAGCTTGGGCAACAAGGAATAAAGGAAAAAATAGGAGAGCACGGGGAAACGGAAAAATAGAATCGGGCCTACATTCCCGCAGCAGGCTGAGCAGTCTCGGGCGCCGCTCGAAGGTGCGCTGAGATGCGATATTCAATCCTGTGGAACACCCAGATGAGTCCGTAAACGAGTATGAGATAGATGGCGGCCGCCGTGAGGAACAGCTCGTAGAATGCGAATGTACGTGCGGCCAGGACCCGCGCTACCCCCGTGATGTCCATGAGCGTTATAATGGAGACGAGGGACGAGGCCTGCAGCAGAAATACAACCTCATTCGTATATGCCGGCCAAGCCAGGCGAAATGCCTTGGGCAAGATAATCCTTCGGTAGAGAAGCGCTCCGGACATGCCGCATGCACGAGCTGCCTCGATTTCGCCCCAGGGCACTCCCTGAATAGCCCCACGCAAAATTTCCGCTGTGTAGGCCGCTGTATTTAGGGTAAGCGACATTATGGCACAGAAGTATGCTTCCCGAAAAAGGTACCAGAGGCCAATCTGGCTTAAGCCATTCTGGAATTGTCCACTTCCATAGTAGATAAGAAAGATTTGTACCAGTAAGGGTGTTCCTCGAAAGTAAAAAATAAAGGCATAGACAGGTCCGCGAACAAAGGGATTTTTGGCTACGCGCATCAAGGCCAAGGGAACAGCAAGGCACAGGCCTATTACTACACTCAATGCGGTTATTTGAATGGTAATCAGAGTTCCATCCAGAAAACGGGGCATACTTTCCAAAATGATATTGAAACCCATGACCTAGGACCTCCTTACACCGCGGTTTGCCCAGGATTCAGCCTTTTGCTGAAAAAGCATCGAGACGATAGTAATGAGCAGATAGAGAAGTGATGCAGCAAAGTAAAATGTAAATGGCATGCGGGTCGCACGAGAGGCGATGTCTGCGTTTCTCATGAGCTCGGGGAGTTGAATAACAGAAATCAGGGCCGTTGCCTTGATCAGTACCATCCAAACGTTGCCTAAGCCAGGAAGTGCAAATCGCCACATCTGGGGAAGCGTAATACGTCGAAAGGTAAGGGCTGTGCTCATACCCATAGCTCGAGCGGCCTCTATTTGCCCCTTCGGCACAGCGAGATAGGCCCCTCGAAATACCTCAGTGGCAAAGGCACCATAGATAAATCCTATGGTGCCTACGCCAGCGGTAAATGGATTAAGATCGATAATAAGGTCAACACCTGCAGCTGAAGCAATGTCCTGTATGAGGGTTGGAATGCCGTAGTAAACGAGCAGAATTAACACAAGCTCAGGGATGCCTCGGACAACGGTTGTATAAGTGCTAGCGATCCCTCGTGCAAATCTAGCAGACGTTAGTTTTCCCCAGGATGCAATCAAGCCCAAAAAGATAGCGATCGTCATCGAACTGAGGCCGACTAATACGGTGAGTTTAGCTCCATCCAGAAGAAGCCATCCATAACCCTGTAAACCCATTAGCGTCGGCCTCCAAGGTTATACATAAAATCACAATAGTTACTCTTCGATTTCCACCACTCATGGCCATTTGGTGGTATTGAGAAGAATAGGCAGAAGATATTCATTCTATTCCCCGCAAGAGATAAGCTATGAGAACAGAATAAGGTATTCAATTTAGACAAAGCGGCTACACAATTTGGGATAAGTCTTTTAACCAAATTTGACTTAAAATAATGCACAATGGAGCCGTTTAGTCCCCGTACACATCAAAATCGAAGTACTTAGCATTTATCTTCTGGTATATTCCCTTTTTGCGGATGCCCTGGATTGCCTCGTTAAACATTTTTCGAAGGGCATCATCACCTTTTCGAAGCGCAATGCCAATTCCTTCGCCAAACCATTCTTTGTCCGTGAATCCTGGGCCCACAAATGCGTAGCCTGCACCTGCGTCAGTCTCAAGGAAGCCCCCTAACAAGACAGTAGCATCGGCTATGACAAGGTCTACACGCCCGGAAACCAGATCCATGTTAGCTTCATCCTGTGTCGCATATGATTTGATATCCACTGATTTGCCAAAATTATCCCGCAAGAAATTTTCATGAATGGTCGCACGTTGGACGCCTACGGTCTTGCCTTTCAATCCCTCCGTGGAGATCTCAATGTCGGCACCCTTTTTGGCAACGAAACGGGCAGGAGTTAGGTAATATTTTTCAGTGAAATCTACCTTTTGTTTGCGCTCTTCAGTAATAGACATGGAGGCAATGATGGCGTCGTATTTTTTTGCCATAAGGCCAGGGATGATGCCATCCCAGTCCTGGACGACAAACTCATACTTTACACCCATCTCTTCGCATAAGGCCTTTGCAATGTCTATGTCGAATCCCTGTAAGTTGCCATCTTTGTCCACATAATTAAAAGGAGGATACGCTCCTTCTGTCCCAATTCGGACCTTATCCCATTCACCTGCTGATACTGGACTGTTTAAAGCCAAGGCTATAGCCATCATTATTATGCTCAAAAATAGCTTTTGAAATTGTTTCATGTGTTCCTCCTTTATTTATAAATTTTTGAACTGAATATTCTATACCTCCTCAAGCTGTGGAGCATTAAAGAAAATTTGCCAGGAATTGGCGGCATCGTGCGGAATCCGGATTACCTAAAACCTTTTCTGGTGGACCCTGCTCCTCTACATAACCATTATGAAGGAATATTACTTGCGAGGAAGCTTCCTTGGCAAAGCCCATTTCATGTGTAGCGACGAGCATTGTCCTTCCCTCTTCCGCTAGTTTTTGCATGACTCGCAGTACCTCGCCTACCAACTCCGGGTCCAAGGCTGATGTGGGCTCGTCGAACAGGAGGACCTCTGGATCCATGGCTAGAGCGCGGGCAATGGCGGCCCGTTGCTGCTGCCCCCCGGAGAGCTGAGAAGGGTAGTGGTGTGCCTTGTCAGCTATCCCTACCTTCTCAAGCAGATCTATACCCCTGGCAGTGGCTTCCTTTTTGGGTTTATGAAGCACATGCACTGGCGCCTCATTGACATTCTGAAGCACAGTCATATGTGTCCAGAGATTAAAATGCTGAAATACCATGCCCAGCCGAGATCGTATTCGGTCTACCTGTTTGGTATCAGCAGCGGCAGTTTCTCCGCGACGGTTCTTTTTCATACGCACAAGTTCGCCGCGCAAGGAAACTTTTCCGGAATCAGGGATTTCCAGCAGATTGATACACCGCAACAAAGTACTTTTGCCTGAGCCGCTGGAGCCGATAATTGCAATAACATCTCCTTCATCTGCCACCAGGGAGACGCCCTTCAATACTTTCAATGATCCGAAGCTTTTATAAATATTTTCAACAACAAGTGCCTGTGCAGCATTCTGATCCACAACAATTTCTCCTGGCATTCATGGGTAATAAAAATACATTTTTCGGCCAAAGACTACACCTAAATTTTTGATCCTGTCAACTTTTTTATCGAAATTCTTATTATGCACATGTATTGAAGGAATAAAGGGTATTGCCCCAGTAGCCAGTATTAATTTGTCGTAAGGATAGGTTTGGTCTCCAACCATAATATATTTATTTTTTCTATCTATATTAGTTACCCTACTTTTAAGATGCACGCATATATTGTTCTTCTCATAAAAATTACCAGAATAAAAGATATCCTTCCATTCCAAAGAACCTCTAAGAACAAAAGGAGGTTCACATGGTGCGTAATCGATCTCATTTTGTGCGGTAAAGAGATCTATCTGAATATCATTATTTAATTGCCTTATGCCCCTTGACGCACTTCTTGCTCCAGCGCCACCACCAATGATGCAGATTTTCATATAATTGCCCTCTGTATATGTTCATTTTTATGAATAATGTTTGTCTAAGAAAATATTTCAGATGTCATACAACCCTATAAAAAATAACATTATATTGATTATTGTTGTTTTTGATTTAACCCAGATTATGCAGTAGACATCGTCATGAGGGTTGAAAAGCCTCAGCGAAACGCGAACTTGCAGCGATTTTGCGCCGAAGGCATATTAATAAATATGTTGAGAAGCAGAATCGTGAAAGGAGCGTTGCAGCAAGGTTTTTCAGGCCGCAGTAGGTGGCTATTGCATAATCTGGGTTTAACATGATATAATTTTTTTTAACCAGTTGGGCTTTTAGCTTTTTTTTCATTTATCGTCAAGCTGTTTTATGTCTCTCTTTACTTGATTATAATAATATTAGCTTTGTTTTAAAGGAGGTTAGTCACCTTAATTTGTATTTTTTAGGGAGCGGTCATGGCATTGTCGCCAGTTGACGTTTATAAAGATATTTTGCCGAAGACAAATTGTGGGGATTGCAGTTTTCCTTCGTGCCTTGCCTTTGCCAGCATGGTCGTTAAGGAGAAGGTGCCGTTAATCAGGTGCCCCCATATTGACCCCGTATTGATTAAGAAATACCAGGAGATATTGAATAAGCAGTATATAGAGGGAAAATATGCCAAAAGAGATATGTCCAAGGATGCCCTGGAGTGGTCAAAAGGGAGGGCATCTTCTATAAATATAAAGGGTTTAGATGAAAGGATTGGTGGTGATTTTTATAAAAATGGCGACAGTTATTTTTTTGAGCTGAGGTATTTTAAGGATACTATCGTCATAGACAAGGAAGATATTTTATATAAGAATGGCAGCTCACTAAACGTATGGGAGCAGGTTTTGATTTATAACCATATAGCAAAAAATGGCAAATCCAAGCCTGTTGGAAAATGGAAGGCTATTGAAGAATTTCCTAATTCAGTCTCTAAAACAGTTGCGATGAGAGATAGCGTTGAAATTCCTTTGATAGAGAGATTTGATGGGCATATTGAAGAATTAATAGACGCTGCCGAACATATTGGCGGGGTTAATATTACAGAAAAAGAAAGGCTCGCAGATCTTGTGCTTATTTTTAGTCCCCTGCCAAGAATTCCCATCATGCTTTTGTTTTGGGAACAGGACAAGGAAGAGGGCTTTGATGCAAGGCTAAAAATCTTGTTTGACGAAACTATTATAGAACACCTTGATCTGGAATCAATCGTATTTTTAAGTGAGAAATTAAGGCAACTGCTTTGCGAGTGGGCGTCTAAAAAAGGTCTGATGGAATAGAATTATCTTCTAGTGAAAAATATTATTCGTGGTTTATGTAATTATTTCAAGTATATGTATGAGGGTTATTCTTCACGGA
>JAGYMO010000326.1 GCA_018400255.1 Deltaproteobacteria bacterium | reverse complement strand
TCATTTTTGTTCCCCCTTTAAACAAACGTATCTAATAATTAAACAGGCGATCTTGATATCCCTTCCATTTTACTGCCCTCATAAGGCTACTTTATGTTCTTGTTGATTCGCTGCAGGAAGCCTGAGGTTATAAAATTACGGGCTTTTATCTTAAAATTTAGTGTTTACTGTGTCAGAAACTCAATTATACAGAGTTCTTGGAATTAATTGTTAAACCGTTTTATCTTGCATTACTTTTGTTTATACCGAACTACAAATGCAAAAGCGGCGAGGCTAATAATTATTAAAACCTACAGTGAGTTAAATAATGTGCCTAACCCTATATAATTCCTTTTTCCTTGAATACGCTCAGGTCATCTTCGGAGTAACCTAAGATATCAGAGTATATTTCACCGTTATGCTCCCCAAATCTTGGAGGGAAGGTCAAGGTACTATCAGATTCTCTCAGAAATGGTGTTACAAAGGGTGGAGGCGGAAGTGTAAGCTCCAGCCCTGATTCAGGGTCCTTTGATTTGAGAAGCCTTCTTTTTATTAAAGGATCTTGCAATACCGCGGGAATATCATTTATCTTACTAACAGGCAGCCCGATTTGGTTAAAGAGTTCTATAAGTTCCTCTGAGGTAACGGTGGATAATATTTCACTTATGGCCTTATTGAGATTTTCCACATCGTTTATCTTGCCCTCATTTTTTTCATACTCAGGCTTATCCAGTGATTTAAAAAGGGGGAGGCTTACCATTGCCTTCCATTGTCGGTCATTTCCTACTGCCATATACACATAGCCGTTTTTTGTCTTGAACACTGATACAGGGGCAAAAAATTGGTGGGTATTTCCGTGTCTTGTTATCTTTTGATTAAAAGTTGCGGTTAATGTTATTGGCACTGTAAGCCATGATGCAGACGATTCAAGCATAGACATGTCAATCCTGGAGCCTTGTCCGGTTTTTTCCCTTAATAAAAGGGCCTTCATCAAAAGCCCGTATGCATGCTCGCTAGTCCCCATATCAGCCAATGGTATCCCAAGAGACTGAGGGTCGCCATCTTTTTCGCCTGTTAAATCCATTAAACCGGACCTTGCCTCCAGTATTGGCTCATATGCCGCCTCATTACTATCAGGGCCGAAACCTGTAATGCTTAGCCAAATAATATCGGGTTTTATTCCCTTTAAGGTCTCATAATCTATACCAAGCTTTACATAATTTCGTGGTAATTGATTAGTGGCAAAAATATCTACATGTAATTTTGCAATAAGTTCTTTGAGTATATCTTTTCCCTTTTCCTCTGCCAAATTAAGTGTCACTGCCCGTTTCCCTGCATTTATACAAAGGTAATAGGTATTCATTCTCTCTTCCTTGAGGTAGTTTTCCCCTACCATACGGTTCGGATCCCCATATATTGGATGTTCTAACCTTATAACATTCATTCCATCCTGGGCAAGCCTGTATGTAAGATATGGGAGGGTCGTGGCCTGCTCGAGTGAAAGAATGGTCATTTTCTTAAATATTTCCATCTAAACCTCCTTTGCTCTGTTAATCAGTTAAAGGGTAAAAAATTCATGGGTTTAAGATTTTGTATACTGTATACAAATCCTTTGTCAAGGGAAAAAAAGGACGCAGCTAAAATTGCAAAGATTGAGTAAGGCTAAGCTGCTCAATTAATTTTTCAAGATCCAGAGCTTAAGGGCAGGAAAATAATGCGTTTAGTTCAGTCTGTATTTTTCGCGAAGCCTTTTGGAAAGTGTATTTACCTTCTTGGCTATAAATTCCAGCATAAAAGAACGAACTGTATCGTTAAAAAGCATGGGCTTATCATCTTGGCCTACTACCCTGAAACCAAAGCTGATCGGTCCTTCCATCTGTCCACGAATTGCAGGGGAATTTGATAAGTCAAGTTTTAAAAATCGATTATACACAGCGGAATACCTATCACTGATTACGAAATATTCCGGGCTTTCAAAATATTCAAGAGTTGCTTCAAGTTCATCGATGAACTTTCCCATAGAAAAACGCAATTTTCTGTTCTTAAGATCAAGTAAAGATTGAGTTTATATATTTCACAAAGACATAAACGGGCTATTTAAATAGTTTTTCCCCTTTTGCGAGATCTTCCAAAAAATCTCTGTCAAGTATTGTAATATTGTTTCCATCTTGTTCAATTATCCCTGTTTCACGCATTTTTGCAAAAATTCTTGAAAGGGTCTCCGGGATAGTCCCAAGCAGGCTTGCAAGCTGCCCTTTTGTTATATCCAGGGTAAAAGAATCGCCGGTTCTTTTTTCATTTAAAACATCGAGGAAATAAGCGGATAGGCGGCTTGGGATTTCTTTCAGGGAAAGGTTCTCTATTTGAACAGTAAATTGACGTAAGCGATCAGACACTGCTGCAAGCATATTAAGGGCAATTTCAGGGTGCCTGCTCACCAAACCAAGAAAGTCATCTCTAGAAAAAAATATAACGTTAGCTGGTTTCATTGTCTCGGCGCTTGCAGGGTAGGTATTTCCTGAAAATACAGGAACAGGGGCAAAGATTTCATAGGGTTTTATAACCTCCAGAATCTTCTCCTTTCCCTCCATGGATGTTTTATATATCTTTACAAGTCCGGAATGGATTATAAAAAACCCTCTCCCCTTATTGCCCTCCAAAAAAATAGTTTCTCCTTTAATAAAATGCTTTTCCACTGCCATGTTGGATAGGGCAATTAATTGATCCCTAGAAAGCCCCTTAAAAAGAGGGACATTAGAAATGATTTCTAATATACGGTTCATAACAGCAGCCTCAGTGGGCAAAATATTTTGGCAGCCGTTCACGGCTTGAAACTTGAAATTTGAAAATAGAAATTGGGAGATATGAAACGAGTTTACGAGTTGGATGTTTACAAGCCGGCAGAAGAGTTATCAGATAGGGTGTGGTACGACTTTGACACGTGGAATA
>JAGYMO010000325.1 GCA_018400255.1 Deltaproteobacteria bacterium | reverse complement strand
TCAAATTCCTTATCCAGGTCATCCCAGGATATGTCCCTTCCAACCTGTGTTTCCATTTTGAATTGTATGCCCATATCATAGAGCCTTCCAATCTCCCCATCAATTACATTTTTTGGGAGCCTGTAGGCAGGGATACCATAGCGTAAAAGGCCTCCTGGTTTTTCATTCAAATCAAATACATGGACAGTATAGCCCATTTTTTTGAGATGGTACGCAGCGCTCAGCCCGCCTGGCCCCGCGCCTACTATAGCCACCTTTTTATCCTTGATCCCCTTTGCAATAGTTACCTTCAATCCACCGGAAAGGCCATAATCGCCAATAAAGCGCTCGACCGTATGTATAGCCAGGGCCTCGTCGTGATCTTTTCTATTGCACTTATCCTCACATGTGTGAAAACATACCCGCCCCATGGTGGCCGGGAAGGGATTTTCCTCCATTATCAACTGCCAGGCCTCATCAAATCTCTCCTGCCCTGCAAGATACATATACCCTGTGATATCCTCACCTGCCGGGCACTGTTGATTACATGGAGATGAACGGTCAATAAACTGAGGCTCTGCAAACTTCCAGCTCCCAGTCTTGTTTAATAAACTTGAGGCAGTTGAAATAGCACATAATGGAACTTGAACCTGTTTATCAGTATATTTCATCTTCTATCCTTATCTTATATCATCATGGATTATCAAACCTGGACAACCTCGCTAACAGTCTGATAGGCCTCTTCGGCAGCCGCTGCATTATTCTCAGGGTGAGCGGGTACATCGCTCTTTATAGCCTTAATCAGGCTCTCCATTGTCACCAGGCCAAGCACCTTTGCTATAGCGCCTAATATGGCTGTGTTAACAATGGGAGATTGGGCGCTGCCAAGATGGTATTTTACGGCGATTTTTCCAGCCGCAACAGTGGCCACCTTAAATCCCTTAAATATGTCGGCAAAGTCAGCAGGCTTTTTGTTTGTATTCACGATAGCAATACCACCCTCTTTTAAACCCTCTGTGAGATTTACCTGCTCGACTAAAAGGGGATCAAGGACTATAATATGGTCCGGCTCATATATCTCCGTTCTTACCCTTATGGGTCTTTCATCTACCCTTAAAAACGCAGTTACCGGAGCCCCTCTTCTCTCAACGCCAAACGCAGGAAATGATTGAGAGTATTTGCCGTCTATAAAGGCTGAATTAGCCAATATCTTGGAGGCTACAACCGAACCCTGGCCTCCCCTGCCATGAAAGCGTATCTCAAGCATATTTTACCCCTTATCTAACCTTAGATTAATTATATATATAGAATTTTTATCCGTTCAGCCACCAAGACGCGAGGACACAAAGAAAAGGCTGCTATCACTATAATGATTAATACAGTAATTTCATAGTCTTTGTGGCAATATGCTTAGGTCGTTACAAATTTTTTTGTTCTTTAAGGTCGAACATTATTTTATAACACCAATGTATTCTCTATTCAATAAAAATAAAAAAGTCAACTACTATCCCTAAAAGAGTAGCTTGAGGGTCAAAGGCATAGAAGCACAGGGGCACAGAGTTTTTGAGACGCATTATTTCTTCTTTGTGCCTGCCTGCCGGCAGAACTGCATAATCTGGGTTTAGCTGTGTTCATCTGGGTAAACCTGTGGCTGAATAGTTACCAAATTTTTTCTTGACTTATAGTTATTCTTACAGTAATATAATGAAAAAGGTTTGTAACCGTTCACGGGTTCAGCGTTCTGC
>JAGYMO010000324.1 GCA_018400255.1 Deltaproteobacteria bacterium | reverse complement strand
GACCGTCACGTTGGCAACGTGATGCTCTACCAACTGAGCTATTCCCGCCTTGCTGTGAATTGTATTGTAGTAATTTCTTTCACTTTGTCAACAAAAAAACTTTAATTTCATAAAAGCATGTTTTTGGCTCTTTTAAAGTATAAGAAGCCAGACCAAATTGTTAATAGTAATGCAGCCCATATAAATGCTACCCCAACGACGTGAAAGTCAATATTTAAATACTGGTAATGAAGGCAGAGGCATGTAATGGCCACAATTTGAAATATTGTTTTGTATTTTCCGGAGCGACTTGCTGCTATAACCTTACCGCGTGACACTGCCAGACCCCTTAAACCTGTTATTGCAATCTCTCTCGCTATTATCAAGGCAACAATAAGTGCAGATATCCTATTTAATTCAATGAGAATTATTAAGGTTACAGAAATTAGTAATTTATCGGCTAATGGATCCAATAATTTTCCAATAGAGGTTACAGTATTATATCTTCGTGCATAAAATCCATCTAAAAGATCTGTGATAGATGCCAAGACAAAAAAGAGTGCGGCCAACAAACCTCCTGTTCTTCCTGGAATATACAGAAATATAACAACGACCGGTATAAATATGAGCCTTATAACACTTAGGGTATTTGGTAGATTTACAGGAGTGTTTTTATTGTCAAAAGAAGAATGCATTATTATTTAGCCATACTGGAAAAAAATTTATTGAAATGTGCCCTTTAATTCTCTTTGCCTTCAAGCTGGTTATAGTATCTCATTACCCTACTCACGAATTTCTCTGTTTGAGGTATTGGAGGAATAGAATTATGTTTGCTTACTGTTTTAGGTCCGGCATTGTATGCAGCCAAGGCCAGCCCTTTATCATGCTTAAATTTTTTTAGGAGCAAACTAAGGTATTGAGTTCCACCGTATATATTTTCCTCTGGATCAAAGGGATCACCTACATTCATATCATCTGCGGTAATTGGCATTAACTGCATTAGTCCCTGCGCCCCACTTTTAGATACTGCATTGGGATTGAAGGACGATTCTGCCATGATTACGGCCTTTATTAGGCGAGATTCTACCCCAAATTTTTTAGATGCGTTACCTATTATAGTGTCATACTTAATTATATATTGTTTTCCCTCTATTTTGCCTGTCCTTAAGAAAAGACGATATCTCGTATTTGATTTTACATTAGTAAAATGCCAGATGCCATTTTTATCCTTAAATCTATATATATCCGCGCTGGCGGTTTCCACAGAGAACGAAAAAAAGAATAGGGCAAAGATTCCGATATGAATGGCTATTCTATTACGTGACATGTATTATCCTAGTTTTTTCCAGTCTTCCATAAATTTATCTAAGCCTATCTTTGTAAGTGGATGCTCGGTGAGCCTGATAAGGACGTTAAACGGTATTGTTGCAATATGGGCGCCTATTAGCGAGGCATCTAAAACATGAATTGGGTTGCGGATGCTTGCTACAATAATTTCTGTTTGAAACCCATAATTTTCATATATGGTAACGATATCTTCCACGATTTGCATTCCAATGCTGCTAATATCGTCAAGCCTCCCGATAAAGGGGCTCACAAATGCGGCACCAGCCTTAGCTGCTATTAATGCTTGCAGCGGTGAAAAAACTAACGTAACATTCGTTTTAATGTTTTCCCCTGAAAGTATTTTTGTGGCCTTGATGCCTTCGGTAATCATAGGGATTTTTATAACCACATTAGGGGCAATTTTTGATAGATACCGGGCCTCTTTTACCATTCCTTCCGCGTCAAGGCTAGTAACCTCAGCGCTTACCGGCCCATCCACTATTTTGCATATCTCCTCAATTAATTGCTCGAAATTTTTTTTCTCTTTTGAAACAAGCGTTGGGTTAGTTGTAACACCATCTAATAGACCTAATTCATTGGCTTGTTTAATTTCATCTATGTTTGCAGTGTCTATAAAGAATTTCATGTTTCTCCTTTAATGTATAAAGTAATAGCTGATTATATTTTTTCAACATAAGGCCGTTGTGGAAGCGCATTCTTTAATTGAATAATAGTCAATTTTAGTATCGGGTGTATAAGACCAGGCGCTAATTCTGCCAGTGGCTCCAGTACAAACCGTCTTTCATGTAAAAGTGGATGGGGAATTGACAGGCTCTCTGAGCTTATGATTTCTTGATTAAATAATAATATGTCAAGGTCGATTATCCGTGCCTCCCATTTTTTCTTCCTTATTCTGCCCATATCTAATTCTATATTCATAAGAGACGTTAATAATTCGAAGGGGGTTAGTTTGGTTCTTATTTTTACAACACAGTTGGCATACCAGTCTTGCCCTCTAACTCCCTGTGGCTCTGTTTTGAATAGTGATGAACGGGCAATCACATTGCAGTTAGGTAATTGGCCAATTTTTTTTATGGATTGGAGGCAGTTATTAAGCTTATGCCCTAAATTTGATCCTATTCCTATATATGCCACTTTTTCTTCAATGCTAAAGTTCAATATTCTTTATCCGGTCAGCGGCCTCGATTAATCTTTCTTCATTTTGTGTCAATGCGAGCCTTATATAGCCTTCACCAGGCCGGCCAAATCCATTACCAGGAGTTACTACTACACCCGCTTCTGTTAAAAGCCTTTCCGCAAAGCCCACCGATGTATATGAATGAGGTATTGGAATCCACAGATAAAATGTAGCCTTTGGTTTGTTTAGCGTAAAGCCGGATTCTTGTAGTTTTTGAACCATAATGTCTCTTCTTCTTTTGTAGACCTCTTTTATCTGTTCATTGCTTTCCTCATATAGCCTAAGGGCCTCAATACCTGCTATTTGAATAGCCTGGAAGATTCCAGAGTCAATGTTACTTTTTATAAGGCCTAAACCTTTAATTGCTTCCTTATTGCCTGCAGCAAAACCTATTCTCCATCCGGTCATGCTATATGTCTTTGACAGCGAGTGAAACTCGATACACACATTCTTTGCTCCTTCGATTTCAAGAATACTGATGGGTCTGTAATTATCAAATGCTATTTCACTGTATGTAAGATCATGACATAGTAATATGTTATTTGTTCGGGCGAAATCAACTGTATCTTCGAAGAATTCTTTAGTGGCTACAGCGGAGGTTGGGTTGTTTGGGTAGTTTAACCATAGCATCTTGGCCTTTTCTATAATATTTGTTGGTATGGATGAAAGGTCAGGCATAAAGTCGTTTTCCTTTATAAGGGGAAGGAAGTAAGGTTCTCCACCGGCAAAAAGGGTTCCGCTGTTATAAACTGGGTAAGACGGTGAGGTTATGAGCACAATATCACCAGGGTTTATGAATGCCAGTGGTAGGTGGGCTACACCCTCTTTTGCGCCTATGAGGGCCAATATCTCATTTTTTGGATCCAGGCTAACTGAAAATCTTTGATCATACCATTTTCCTATAGCGGCAATAAATTCTTCCATGCCAGTGTAGGATGGATAGTGATGGTTTTTGGGATTTCTAATCGCCTCCGCCATTGAATCAACAATTTTTACAGGCGTTGGGAGATCAGGGTCTCCAATTCCGAGATTGATTACGTCCACGCCCTTTTTAACCATCTCGTTTATTTTTTGGTCCATATCCTTGAACAAATAAGGGGGAAGTTTTGTAATCCTCTCAGCCAATTCAAACATTATTATTCTCCTTTAATCCTAGCACATCTTGCATATCATAAATACCGTTCGGTTGTTCCATGATCCATGTAGCCGCTAATAGGGCCCCTCTTGCAAAATTATCCCTGCTATGCGCCCTATGTGTAATTTCAATTCTTTCCCCTACGCCTGCGAATATGGTGGTATGTTCACCAACAATATCTCCGGCCCTTATTGACTGGATGCCTATTTCCTCATCTCTTCTGACCCCAATAAAACCCTTTCTTTTATAAACAAGATCCGTGTCAGGGTTTCTGCCGGTTGTGTCTGCCAGTATCTTGGCAAGATGCATAGCCGTGCCACTGGGTGCATCTTTTTTTAGTCTGTGATGGTATTCTATTACCTCCATGTCGTAACCCCTATTAAGTATCCTGGATAGGTCCCTTACAACTTTAAACATCACATTAACTCCCACACTCATATTAGGAGCTATGACGCATCGTATTTTTTCGGCAAGGTGATTTAATTCATTGTTTATTTCACTGGTAATTCCTGTAGTGCCGATAACTATGGCTTGCCCTGTTTTTGAGATAAACCTGAAATTCTTCAGTGTACTTTCAGGGGTAGTGAAATCAATTAACACATCAGCACCTTCCATAGCCTCTTTTATATCACCCTTTAATTCTACATCCATATTAGCGAGACCCACGACTTGCCCAACATCCTTTCCAATAGAATGGTGATCCGGTCTTTCAAAGGCGCCTGACAGCGTTATTTCCCCACTTTTTTCAATCATCTGTATTATTCTTCCACCCATCCTGCCAGCTGCACCCGCAACAACAGTGTTTATCATTTTTTCTCCTTTTAGATTAATTTATAGGCCCTGAGGACCTCTTTCAGTTTGTTTAGGTTGGTTTCCTGCATTTTTGCAAGGGGCAGCCTGATATTTTCCTCTATTTTACCCATAAGGGCAAGAGAGGTTTTGACCGGAACCGGATTAGTCTCAAAAAACATAGCCTGGCATAGCGGTAAAAGTTCATAAAATAGTTTTTTGGAGAGCTCGATATCGCCATTTTCCCAGGCCTTTATAGTATCAGCTGTAGCCTTAGGGACGATATTTGCTACTACTGAGACTACGCCTTTTCCACCAATAGCCAGAACGGGTAATGTTATATTATCATCTCCTGACAAAAGGGTTATTTTTTCCCCTGCTAGCCGAATTATTTCCTCCATTTGCCCTAAATTTCCTGATGCCTCTTTAACTGCCACAATATCAGGGAGTTCCGCGAGCCTGGCAACTGTCTCCGGAAGCATATTCACGCTTGTCCTGCCTGGTACATTATATAGAACCTGGGGTAATGAAACTGCCTCGGCAATTGCCTTAAAGTGTTGATAAAGACCCTCTTGGGAAGGCTTGTTATAATAGGGTGTAACCTGGAGAGTTGCATCAGCGCCTATCTCTTTGGCGTATGTCGTAAGTTCTATAGCCTCGCTTGTGCTGTTTCCGCCGGTGCCGGCTATTACTGGTACCCTCTTGTTTACCTCCTCGACTGCTACTTTAATAACCCTTTTGTGTTCCTCCATATTCAGGGTCGCTGATTCACCGGTAGTGCCACAAGGTACTATCCCATTCGTGCCTTCATCAATCTGCCAGTTAATCAGTTCCCTGTAGGCTGATTCATCAAAGGTGTCTCCCTTGAAGGGCGTAATAATGGCGACAATAGATCCTTTTATCATAGCTCTTTCCTCCTTTGTTAGAAAATTTAGAATGTTCAGGCTATCGGGTTCGAGTTTCCCGATTACTAATTATGTATAAGAATTTTCTGACTCCTATATGTTTGTGCTATTTTTAGTTAAAAAGGATTATTCTTGCCTCCTTTTTTCAAGAGCGGCACGAGAAGAGTATAGCCCAAGCATACGTATAGTATTTAATCAATAAATTCAGGGATCTCCTCACCCCTCACAAGGTCATCCAATGTCTCCCTGGATCTGATAAGAGAAAATTCTTTTCCTTTTACAAGAATTTCTGCCGGGCGGGGACGGGAATTGTAGTTTGAGGCCATAGAAAAACCATACGCCCCTGCGCTCATCAAGGCAACCAAATCGCCTTGCTTAAAAGGCGGCATTACCCTATCCTTAGCAAGAAAGTCTCCTGTTTCGCAAATAGGGCCAACTAAATCGGCTACAATTGTCTCACCGCTGGTCTTTTTTATGGGCATAACTGAGTGATAGGAGTTGTATAATGATGGTCGAATGAGATCATTCATGCCAGCGTCAACAATTATGAATTTTTTGTTTGGTGTGATTTTGGTGTAAATTACCCTGGCTATAAGTATGCCGGCATTTCCCACGATAACCCTGCCGGGCTCAAGTATAAGGGTAAATTCATCTTTTCCTGCTATCTTTTTTATAGCACTGGCATATTCTGAGGGGTCTGGCGGGCTTTCAGTGTCATAGGTTATGCCCAATCCTCCACCGAGATCGAGAAACTCTAAGCTAATGCCCATTTTTTTTATTTTTTGAGCGAGTTCCCTCAATTTTAATAATGCATCAATAAAAGGGGATATTTCAGTAAGCTGACTGCCTATATGACATGAGATACCTTTTATATCAACATATTTTAAACCCTTTGCCAACTCATAAATAGGTAGGGCATTATCTATCTGTATGCCAAATTTATTCTCATTAAATCCTGTCACAATATATGGATGGGTGTTGGGCTCTATATCTGGATTGATACGCACAGCAATTCTCGCCCTATTACCTGTTTTTTCTGCTACATCATTTATTGTTTTTAACTCCTGCTCGGACTCTATATTAAACATGAGTATATTTGACTTTAGTGCCATTTCAATGTCATCAGGCGTTTTTCCTACACCGGAGTATACTATTTTATCTGGGCTTATACCTGCTCGTAAAGCCCTATAAAGCTCACCTCCTGATACTATATCAGCGCCTCCACCCTCTGACGCGATTGTATTGAGGATGGCAATGTTTGAGTTAGATTTTACGGAGAAACAGATCAGGTGCTTTAGGCCATTGAAGGCATCCTTAAAAATACGGAAATGCCTTACTATGGTCGCCCAGGAATATAGGTACAGAGGTGTACCTACTTGCTCAGCTATAGACTCTGCAGGTACCTCTTCGCAAAAGAGCTCGTCATTTTTATATGAGAAGAAATGCATGGTAAACTAATAATTATAAATCTAACAATGTGGAGAAATGTCAGTCATTTCCTACAATCTTACCGTCAAATACGTCTATTACATCCTTGACTATAGTAGGAACCTTACTTTCATTTGATGTTTTTTTTAAGTTCTTGAACTCCCTTTGCTTCTTAAAAACAATAGTAAAGTTTGCATTGAAAAAATCACGAGCAAAGCCGATCAACTTTTCATAATGCTCAGGGTCATCGAAATATCCTTCAATGAAGCCTCCTTTAGTGGGGGCTAACTCTATTCCGTCTTTTGTGAGGCCATAATTTGTAAATTCTTTAAGTATATTTGCCATAGGTCTGTCTTTAGTGGCAAGGTATTGCACAAAGCTGCCCCATTTTTTGCTCCCTTCTTCCCCTTTTTGTCCATCATTTATATCTATATTTTGCGCTAAGAATGAACCGGGGTCTTTTCTAAGATTTGTTGCGGATGTTTGCGCGAGTCTTTTTTCGATATTCTCAATTTTTTTAATCAGTTCATCAAAAGAAAGATAATCTTTTATTTCTATTAATTTTAACAAGATTGCCTCTAGGACAATCTTAGGGCTCTCTGTATAACGAAGGTCTGCCTCGCTATTGATCAAAAAATTAAGGGATTGTAAAAGCCTTGGCATCCCTGCCTTTTTTGATTGTTTTTGCACGTCTTCTATCTCGCTGTCCGACAGGTCCAGGAGTTGATTGTGGGCTTGAGGGATAAGTGATACAATGAGATTTCTAAACTGGTTCATTATTTCTTTGTAGAAGTCTTTAATTTCATAGCCATAATTATATATTTCATTAATTATTTCAAGACAGTCATGTGCTTTCCCATCAATTATAGACCAGGACATTCTGTTAATGTATTCCCTATCAATAATTCCCAATATAGAAGTTATCTGACTATCATCAACATTCGTTCCGGTAAATGAAACAACCTTATCCAAGAGGCTTTCTGCATCTCGCAGGCTTCCCTCTGCCTGTCTTGCTATAATAGATATTCCATGATCGCTTATTTGTATACCTTCTTCCCCTGCTATTGTATCGATTTGTTGTTTTATCTTTAACAGTGGTATTCTTTTAAAATCAAAACGCTGACACCTTGACAGTATAGTTACAGGAACCTTATGAGGCTCTGTGGTAGCAAAGATAAATTTCGCATGAGCCGGAGGCTCTTCCAGGGTCTTAAGCAATGCATTAAATGCATGGATTGTTAGCATGTGGACTTCATCTATGATATATATTCTATACTTACCATTTGAGGGGAGATATTTTATGTTATCCCTTATATTTCTTATCTCATCTATCCCCCTGTTAGATGCGCCGTCTATTTCCTGTACATCCACGGATGAACCGTTAGTTATATCGATACAGGATGCACACTTGTTGCAGGGGTTTCCTTCTTGGGTGTGTTTGCAGTTTAAGGCCTTTGCAAATATCCGTGCAAGCGATGTTTTGCCAACCCCCCTTGCACCACTAAATAGATAGGCTGATGCTGTTCTATCAAACAGGATGGTGTTCTTAAGTGTCTGCGCAACGTGTTCTTGACCTATAACATCTTCAAATAGTTGAGGCCTCCATTTTATTGCAAAAATTTCGTATGTCATGATACAATTTTCTAATATAGATGGCGGAGAGAGGGGGATTCGAACCCCCGGTACCACTTTTGGTAGTACACGCGATTTCCAGTCGCGCTCCTTCAGCCAGCTCGGACATCTCTCCAGAGGCTACGTGAAAAATCAAATGATTGAATAAATATAAGCTATTATCTTCTATAATTCTTGGTATCTTTGTGCCCTTTTAATGAAGCTGTTACCCCGAAAATAAAATTTTTGTTATGCTTTTCGTTTTCTATAAAGGAATGAATTACTGACGGCTTTCCTGTAAATGTTTATTTTTCCCAGCAGCTAACCTCTAAGATTTAAAACCCTAAAGATGTCTTTTTACTTTAAGCCTTTTTGAATGTAAAGAAAAATCGAAGTTTATTAGCTCTTTATAACCAGGTAAACATAGCATTTTTTATTATCTTAGAAATGTACTGTTTGGCATCTTTTTATAGAAAATTTTTGTAAAAGATCTAATTTTTGGCGGAGAGGGTGGGATTCGAACCCACGTGCCCCGCTATTAACGAGACAAATCGATTTCGAGTCGACCCCGTTACGACCACTTCGGTACCTCTCCAACTAAAAAATTTAGATGTACTGCCTTATTGTACTAAAATGATGTTGATAGATAAATAGCTATATATGTAGTAAATATTTTTTTATCGTCGCCCCTTAAAGAATTCCTGCAAAAGCTCCTTGCATTCCTTTTCCATTATGCCGGATATAACCTTCACCTGGTGGTTTAGTCTTTTATCATTAGCTAAATTGTACAGTGAACCTGCAGCCCCTGCCTTCTGATCAAACACACCAAAAATAAGCATTCTCAATCTTGCATTAATAATCGCACCCATACACATAGGGCACGGTTCGAGGGTAACAAACATTGTCAGGCTATTAAGCCTGTAATTTTTAATCAACATTGCCGCTTGTCTGATAACCAATATTTCTGCATGGGCAGTGGGGTCATTGAGAGATATGCATCTATTATGATTTTTTGCCACTATCCTATTTGAATTATCAATTAACACTGCGCCTATTGGTACTTCGCCTTCGAGCAACCCATTTTTGGCCTCTTCGACGGCCTCTCTCATAAAATAAAATAGATCCAAAATAAATTAATTCTGCCAGTTTCTATAATTTTTCAAAGCTCTCATTTGGTTTAGCGCCTCAGAGAGAAAAATCAGACCTGCGGAAAAGAGATTACATTCATAGCCAAAAGAATATGGCTAATTTACTTTCCAGAATTTTTTACCCCGACCGCAGAAAGCCACGGCTTTAGCCGTGGATGAATGCGC
>JAGYMO010000323.1 GCA_018400255.1 Deltaproteobacteria bacterium | reverse complement strand
CGCTGCAGGTGTTGCCCATGAGATTAATAATCCCTTGACCGGTGTTTTGACATATACTCACATGCTTCTCAGGCGGAAGGATATAGGGGATGACATTCGCTCGGATCTACAAACAATTGCTGAATCTACAGAGAGGGTCAGGAAGATAGTTAAGGGACTGCTTGATTTTTCGAGACAAACCAAACTTGAAAGAGAACCAACGGACGTAAATCTACTTATAAAAACGTCGATTTCGTTGATGGAGAATCAGGCTCTTTTAAAAGGAGTAAGTATACACTTTCATGAAGGGGAAAATTTACCTCCAGTTACATTGGACCGCAGCCAGATTCAGAGTGTGTTGTTAAATATGATTATAAATGCCCTTGATGCCTCAAGTGCAGGCGGAAGTATCAATTTGTATACTGCCACGGGATTATCCGCGGGTGATTCTGCTAAAAAGGGTGTAGAGATTACGATTGCAGATACGGGTGCTGGGATTGCTCCGAAGGACCTTGACAAATTATTTGAGCCCTTTTTTAGCACAAAAGAGGTGGGAAAAGGCACTGGTCTTGGACTCGCGGTTTCATATGGCATTGTGCAACGGCATGGAGGTACTATCCGGGTGCAAAGTGAAATCGGCAAGGGAACCAGGTTTTTTATATGGTTGCCAATAGAAGGGGAGGTCGAATAAGATGAAAATACTTGTAGTTGATGATGAAAATATTGTCCTTGACAGTTGCAGGAAGGTATTAGTATCTGAAGGCTATGATGTATGCCTTGTCCCTAGTGCGGACAAGGCTATTGCTGCAATGGAAGATGATGGCTTTAACCTTTTACTTGTAGATGTTATGATGCCCGAGCATGACGGCCTTTATCTTATGGAAGAGATTAAGAAAAGATGGCCGAATAAACCTGTTATAGTAATGAGTGGGTATGACACAGCGGATACTATAAAAAAGGCCGTCGAAAAGGGATCCGATGGTTTTATAAATAAGCCCTTTACACCTGATGAGCTTATTAATATGATTCAAAAGGTTCTTGGAGGAGGGTAAAATCTGGTATTGATATTACCTATAAATATGTCTCTTTGTTCAGGTAAGTCTTTTATATTTAAGAAGAATATTACAATAAATCAGTAAAAAGTGGAGGAAATATGGCCCAGGAAAAAAGAATTCTCATTGTTGATGATGACCCTGATTATGCAGCAGCTATTGAGAAGATATTAAAAACCGCTGATTATTCTGTGAGTTTGGCGGGGGATGTTAAGAGCGGGATGGAGCAAATTGAAAAAGAGGTGCCCGATCTGATACTTTTAGATGTGATGATGGAGAAGTATGATGATGGCTTTAATATGTGTTATGACTTAAAACATGATGATCGCTATAAGGATGTACCAATTATTATAATAACCGCTGTTACTGAGGTGACGGGGCTAAAATTTAACCCTAAAACGGACGGTGAATATTTAGACTCTGATGATTATGTGCAAAAACCTATTAGTGCGGATTTGCTTTTAGAAAAGGTTAGGCGTTTTATATAGATATTCTAAAAATTTAGGTATCTCTTGTATGCTTATAGAGAGTTTTAAACATTCACAGAACAGTAAGGAGATATAAATATTGGCAAGCAAAGAACGTATTTTGGTTATAGATGATGAAGAGGTTATTAGGGACTCTTGCACACAGGCATTAGCTAAGGTGGGTCATGTAGTCAAGAGCGCCGAAAATGCTGATAAAGGATTGGAGCTACTAAAATCCTTTGACCCAGGCATAGTTTTAGTTGATTTAAAAATGCCTGGTAAAAGCGGGATTGAGGTATTGGAGGAGATACAAGCTATAGACCCAAACATAATAAAAATTGTAATAACAGGGTTTGCTACTGTATCCTCTGCTATAGATGCGATGAAAAAGGGCGCATATGATTTCATACCAAAACCTTTTACCCCTGAGGAAATTCGGGTTATCGTAGCCAGGGGCTTAGAAAGAAGGCAGCTTCTTTTGGAGAGTGAGGCCTTAAGGCTGGAACAGGAGAAAACAAGGAAAAATATGATATCCCTGGTTTCCCATGAGTTTAGGGCGCCTCTGGCAGCTACTATTCAGTATTTAGAGGTTATTCTTGGAGGTATGGCCGGTGATATTTCCTCAGAGGCAAAAGAGATGATAGAGCGATGCGATATTAGGCTCAGAGAAATGCTGGAACTCCTTGGAAGATGGATCAGTTTAGCAATATTTGATGCCGATAAGTTGTCGGAAAATTTCAAGGATATCAACTTGAAGGATTTAGCCTCTGAATCAATAGATGTATTAAAATCTATGGCAGAGGAAAAGAATGTATCCCTGATTTTAGACTCCCCTGAAGATCTTCCTACTATAAAGGGCAATAAGGTATCTATTGGGGAGGTATTTAATAACCTTATTAGCAATGGCATTAAATACAATAACGAAGGTGGCTGGGTAAAGATAAGTTTATCCGAGGCGGATGATTATATCTCCGTTAAAATTAGTGATAATGGCATGGGTATAGATAATGAACATCTGTCAAAGATATTTGATGAGTTTTATAGGGTTGATGGTAGAAGAAATGCACCTGTAAAGGGTTCAGGTTTAGGATTGTCTATCGTCAAAAAGATGGTTAACGCCCATGGCGGAACGATTGATGTGGAGAGTGAAATAGGGAAAGGATCGGTATTTAAGATTGATTTTCCAAAGACATTTGAACCAGAAAATAGTGATAAAAAAGAAGAGGACAGATAAATGGAATCTAGAGAAAGTATAAACAAAGATATTGACCTTATATTCAAACCTAATCTTGCAAGAATTGAAAGAATTTTACCCCAAATGGAGGGGCATAGGCTGTTTCAACTGAGGTTTGTGGATGAAGATGCGGTGAATGCGTTTGCCCATAAACCTGGTCAATTTATAGAGCTGACTGTATTTGGTGTTGGTGAGGCACCAATATCAATATCTTCTCCTCCTTCAAGGCCAGGGATAATTGAGATTTGCGTGAGAAAGGCCGGCTCAGTGACAGGGGCCTTATTCGAACTTCAAAAGGGTGATCATGTTGGTTTAAGAGGCCCTTTCGGGCATGGTTTTCCATTGGAGACTTTGAAGGGAAAAGACCTTCTGCTTGTTGCTGGTGGTTTAGGAATGGCTCCATTGCGGTCCCTTTTTCAGGCAGTTCTTGATGACAGAAAGAATTACGGAGATATTGTACTGATGTATGGAGCCAGAAACCCAGATGACGTGCTGTTTAAATATGAGCTTTTAGGGCTTATGAATAGAACAGACTTAAAGTACCTTTTAAGTGTTGATGTGGATGACGAGGGAATATGGAGACAGTATGTTGGCGTGGTTACAGGTCTTTTTAAAGGAGTTCAGTTAAACTCTGAAAATACCTTTTGCGCTCTTTGCGGCCCTCCGATAATGTATCGTTTTGTTATTGAAGAGCTTTTGAAGAGAGATATACCAAAAGAGCAGGTATTTGTATCTTTAGAAAGGATGATGAAATGTGGAGTTGGAAAGTGTGGCCACTGTGCTATTGGAGAGTATTATTGTTGCACGGACGGGCCGGTTTTTAGATATTCAGATATTAGTCATATTAAGGAGGCGATATAATGTCCCAAACATTAGTTGTGTGTCCCTATTGTGGGTGCGGGTGCAGTTTTTATATAGAGGAAAAGGATGGGAGGGCAGTTGGTGTAACGCCAAGCACGGATCATCCTGTTAGCAGAGGCTCTCTTTGTGTAAAGGGCTGGAGGGCGTATGAGTTTATTAATCATCCGGAAAGGCTGAGATCACCGATGATTCGTGATGGGGGCCTTGTCCGAGAGGCTACATGGGAAGAGGCCACTGATCTCATTGTTGAGAATTTGCTGGATATAAAGGAAAAGCATGGAAATGATGCCCTTGCGTTTCTATCTTCCGCTAAACTAACAAATGAGGAAAATTATTTATTTATGAAAATGGCAAGAGCAACTTTTAAGACTAACAATGTTGATCATTGCGCACGCCTCTGACACGCTTCAACAGTGGCCGGGCTGGCTGCTACCTTTGGAAGCGGAGCAATGACAAATTCTATTGGGGAAATGGAGGATGCAGAGGTCTTTTTTGTTATTGGCTCTAATACCACGGAACAGCATCCATTAATTGCCTCAAGAATGATACGGGCGGTCAGGGAAAAGAATGCAAAATTAATTGTGGCGGACCCTCGGGATACAAAAATAGCCAAGTTAGCGACAATTCACATGAGCCATACTATTGGAAGTGATGTGGCCTTATTGAACGGACTTATGCACATTATCATCAAAGAAGGATGGGAAGCAAGTGAGTATATCAAAACCAGGACAGAAAATTTTGAGAAACTGAAAGAGGTCTTAGAAAGGTATACACCGGAAAGAGTTTCTGAGATTACAGGTATTGACAAAGCCGTACTAAGAAGCGCAGCTGAAATTTATGCAAAGAGTAAAAAATCTATGATTCTTTATGCAATGGGAATAACCCAGCATGTTGCCGGGACAGATAATGTTAAGTCCTGCGCCAACCTTGCCATGCTAACAGGTCATGTTGGATCTCCATCAACCGGTGTAAACCCACTAAGGGGCCAATCTAATGTCCAAGGTGCCTGTGATATGGGTGCATTGCCGAATGTATATTCTGGTTATCAGCCTGTCACAGACCAACGAATTAAGGGGTTGTTTGAGGAGGCCTGGGGTGTAAATGATCTTAGCGATAAGGCCGGGCTTACCCTTACGGATATGATGGATGCAGGCCAAAGGGGAGATATCAAGGCTATGTATATTATGGGTGAAAATCCTGCGATGAGTGATCCTGATTCGAAACATGCAAGGAAGGTGTTGAGAAATCTTGATTTCCTTGTAGTTCAGGATATTTTCTTAACAGAGACAGCTAAGTTGGCCAATGTCGTGCTGCCGGCATCTAGTTTTGCCGAAAAGATGGGAACATACACCAATACAGAAAGAAGGGTTCAGCTTTCCAGGCAAGCTATTCCAGTTTTAGATGGGACCATGCCGGACTGGCAAATAATATGTAAGGTATCATCCAAGGCAGGGTACCCGATGAGTTATGATAGCCCTGTTGATATCTTAGATGAAATAAACAGGGTCACGCCTTCCTATAGGGGTATTACCTTTGATAGGCTCAATAATTCGTGGGGTTTGCAATGGCCGTGCCCTGATGAAAAGCACGATGGGACTCCGTTTTTGCATAAAGATAAATTTGCTAGAGGATTGGGTTTCTTTGACGCGCGTGAGTATGCACCACCGCCGGAGGTGCCGGATGAAGAGTTTCCCTTTCAGCTCATCACCGGGAGGGTTGGCTTTCAATTCCATACGGGTACTATGACAAGGAAGGTTTCTATCCTTGAAAGAGAGGAACCGAAGGCGTTTCTGGAAATGAACCCGAAAGATGCTCGAAGATTAAAGCTGATCAATGGCAGTAAAGTAGCTATAGAGTCGAGGAGGGGAGAGCTTTATATGCCTGTAAAGATAACAAATGATATACCGGAAAAGGTTGTTTTTAGTACGTTTCATTACAGCGATAATAACATTAATGATTTGACTATTAACGCAGTTGATCCAGTTGCTAAGATACCTGAGTTTAGTTGCGCTGTAAGCATTAGGAGGGTTTAATGAAAAGGATAAGGAAGGATAATGTATATCCATTTTTAAAGGAGATGGAAGAAACAAGGGATGTCTATTGCCCTCAGTGGTTGAATGACAAGGATCTTCTTTTTTTGCCGCTTGGGGATGGAAAATTTGATGGGTATATAGGAAAGACGACCGTGTCCGCGAAGTCTCTCTTGTTCCCACAGACAGAGGAAATAATTTCTTTTGGTAAGGAGATTGTTAAAAAGAATACAGATAGCAGAAATACGTTAGCCTTTGGGATAAGACCGTGCGAGATGAAGGCTATAGAATTTACAGACAGATTTATGACAAGGGAGGGCATTACAGATCCTCACTACCAATCGAAGAGAGAGGGTATGATTTCTGTAGTTGTCGCCTGCAATGAACCGCCCAGTGATACATGTTTTTGTTTAGATGCAGGGGGTAAGCCTTATCTTGATGATGGATTTGACATGCAATTATTTGATGCAGGCGATTATTATATCGCTGTCTCAGGCAGTAAGGAGGGCGACGAAATGCTCTCTTCCGGCAAATTTGAACAGTCAGATGAAGAAGATGGCAAAAGAGTAGAGGATATTAAAAAAAGATCGCTTGAATCGCAAGTAAGAAAACCAGGCATGAAAAAGGCTATAGAGACCCTTAAGAACGGAAAAGCAACCAATGAATTCTGGGAAAACTTGGCCTCTCGATGTATTAATTGTGGTGGATGTGTATATGTTTGCCCTACATGCACGTGTTTTAATGTCTACGATCTACAATCATCAGATGGATATTCGAGGTATAGAAGTTGGGATGCTTGCTTACATGCGGGTTTTACGATGGAAACAAGCGGCCACAACCCAAGGCCTACTCAGGGATCGAGGCTTGCAAGAAGACATGAGCATAAACTTAAATTTGATGTTATTAATTACGGAGAATCCGGTTGCATGGGGTGCGGCAGATGTTCAGATGCTTGCCCTGTAGGTCTCGGAGCTATAGAGATAATAGAGGAATTAAATAACTTGTAATTTATACAATTGTTCCATATAATTTTTGTATGAAATTATCTCAATGTTGTTTGTAAGCACTGTGTCGTTAACTAAGTATTGGAGGGGGTTATTATGGTTGAGAAGGGAAAAAAAATACTAATTATTGATGATGATCCAGATTTTGTAAAAACAACAGGCATTATTCTGAAATCCGCTGGGTACGAGATTATTGAGGCATACAGCGGTAAGGAGGGGCTTGAAAAATCAGAATCCGAGAAGCCTGATCTCTATATTATAGATCTTATGATGGAGACATACAGTGAGGGTTCAAAGGTTGTTGAGGCCTTGATAGAAAAGCCGGAAACGCGTGATAAGCCAAGGATTATGATTACATCTGTGGATCTAAAAGGCCCTTGGGCTTCTTATCCGCAGGATGAATGGTTATCATGCGATTATATCCTTCAAAAGCCTGTGGCACCAAATGATTTATTGGAATATGTAGAGAGGGTTTTATCAAAGAAATAAGGTCGCCATTAAATAAGAATAAAATAGTACCTTAAAGTGGTACCTTTCATCATTTAAAAAAGAAGAAACATTATTTACCTTAAAGCGCTTAAGCAATTAATTGCTTGAGCGGCTGGTTACTTGTCCTGGCAGTGTAGTCAAGAAAGATAGCTAAAGCCTCGCTTCAAAGGCAAATTTCGAAATTTTTATGGTTTTGCAGTATCCTCTTTTCATGATGATAAGAATTGAGAAATGGAACATTTAATATTACAAAAAACATTTTTTCGTTTTTGCGAATCTCTTTCCTTTCCTATTGTCATATTTAAACCGGATATGACGGTTATAAGCGCCAATAGTATGTTCTACCAAAAATATGGGATAGATGAGAAGGATGTTATTAATCGGAAATGTTATGATATTTTTTTCTCCTCCGATAAAGAACGAACAGAGGTGGATAGTTGCATTAAAACTTTAACGGAGAAAAAGGAGGCGGTTAGCACCATCAGGAAGAGAAAGGTTGCCGATGGATCCTATTTTTACGAGGATTTGATTTTAGCACCCGTTTTGAATAATGAAGGCAAGATAGATTGTATTGTTGCTACATTCAAGGATATTACCCGGTCTAAACATATGGAGGCAGATTTAAGAAAGACCAAAGAATTCCTTGAAAAAATAATTGAGAGTTCTGTCAATGCTATTGTAGTTTCTGATATGAAGGGCGTTCTCATATTAATGAATGAAAGCGCCAGGAAAATATTTGGATATAGCGATCAAATAGCTGTTGGTAAAAGCATAGCCCAGTATCATTACACACCAGGTGGTGCAAAAAGCATTATGAAGAAATTAAGAAGTAATGATTATGGCGGGGTCGGAAAATTAAACAGCACTAAGATCAGTATTATAAATTCATCCGGTGAGGAAATCCCGGTTGAACTTACTGCATCTATTATTTATGAGAATGGTAAAGAAATCGCCAGTATGGCTATATTTCAAGATTTGAGGCCAAGAATAGAGGCTGAAAGAAACTTGGAGAAGGCCAGGATGCAGCTTGTGCAGTCTGATAAGCTTGCCTCTGTTGGTAGACTTGCCGCAGGTGTTGCCCATGAGATTAATAACCCCCTTGGGGGAATCACAATGTATAGCCATCTCGCATTAGAGGATTTGACCGAGGACAGCCCCGCCTTTTTTAATCTTCAAAAGATAATCTCACAGACTGAAAGATGTAAAAAGATTGTTAAGGGATTGCTGGATTTTTCAAGGCAACATGAGCCCGAAATAAAAACCATAAATCTTAACGATATTATTAACGAAATACTCTCCCTTGTTGAAACACAGTCTTTATTTCAAAATATTGAGGTTAATAAATTACTTGATGAAAGCATTCCTTCGATAATGGGTGATAGGTCTCAGCTCCAACAGGTTTTTATGAACCTTGTTCTGAATGCTGCCGAGGCAATGGAAGGAGGAGGGAAATTAACCGTAGAATCTTTCTTGATTGATGATAATTCAGTAGAGATAAAGTTCACTGATACAGGTTGCGGAATTCCACCTGAGGATATGGGAAAGATATTTGAACC
>JAGYMO010000322.1 GCA_018400255.1 Deltaproteobacteria bacterium | reverse complement strand
CATATGGCTGTGGAACCCCTTGTTGTTGCGCTGCAGGGCACCAAATGGGATACTGGATTTGATCTCGGAAAGCTTCTTGAGTTGGATAATTACCTTGAAGAGATAGCGCCGAAATATCGGGATTATCTTTCTGCGAATAAGATGTCAGTTATAGACACTGGTGTTCTGGCTCATCAAGTGCCTGGTGGTATGATTTCTAATCTGATAAGCCAACTTAAAGAAGCAAATGCCCTTCACCGGCTTTCCGAGGTGTATGCAGAGATACCAATTACGAGAAAAGAACTTGGTACACCTCCTTTAGTTACACCTACATCACAGATTGTTGGGGTTCAGGCAGTATTAAATGTATTGTTTGGAAAGTACAAGATGATTACTAATCAGGTTAAAGACTTGGTTTATGGCCTCTATGGAAAAACCCCTACACAGGTTGATCCTGAGGTTCAGAAAAAGGCCCTCAAGGGATATAAACGAGGAGATAAACCAGTTACAGGAAGGGCGGCAGATTTTCTTGATCCCGAGCTTGAAGAAAATAGGAAAAAGATAGGGGATTTAGCAAAGACAGAGGACGATTTGCTTACCTTCTCCCTATACCCAACTACAGGTGAGCAATTTCTTAAGTGGAAATATGGCCTAGAGGAAAGACCTGAAAGTGTAAAAGCAAAAACGCTTGAGGACATAAAAAGAGAGGATGAGTTGCTTGCTGAGGCAAGGGCAAAGGCTAAGTAATTAAATTTTATAATTTCAAGTGATAAAAGGATTTATGAAATGCCGAGCCATGAAGGTCCAAGTTTTCTAGGAGAAGAATGTTTTTGACGATAGGCGAGGCATTTCATGAATTTTAATAGAAAATATGCAGCAGGAGAGATTATTTTTTTTGTCTCTGTAAATGATTGCGTTGCATGCGAGGAATATTTAAGGCCAAAATTTATATACTTGTAATTGGCCGCTGGGGCTGCCCAAGCAAAAATTTGCCTGAGTGAATCCACTCCTTAAGAATTGTTGCAATTTCTCTGGCCCTGGAATAAGATGAGATTGGGACGGTTTGTGTTTCCTGACCGTTGAAGATTATTGACCCACTTTTTAGCTCCGCATAATTGACCTCACCGAGGCTTTTTGTATCTCCTTTCGGATAGTCTGCGCCGTAATCAATGATTTGCGTATATATTTCTTCGTCTGAAACACCAGTATATAGTGCTATCTCTTCATCAAGAATTGGTATGGGTATCCCTATGCCTACAGCTAATGAACAACCATAACCGAGCATGCTGACCCCGACTAACCAACGTGGATCCATCTCCTTTAGATTGCCCATCACCATTAATGTTCCCGCAGCCTCTATTGGAACACCATTACTTCTTCTTTTGGCTGCTGGATTATGTTGAGTGCCATCCCAGGCTATATATCCCTGGGCCCCACCAAGAAAGATTCTTGTACCCATTCCTATTGTCTTGTAGTATGGATCATTGAGTAACGGGCTCAATTGTCCAGAGGTAGCATAATTAATATTTCCTGCTTTTGGCTTAAGTACCCCCATGTAGGTGTACTTTGTCTTATCCGTCATATTAACGGCGCAATTATAATTCTGGCAAGCATTTCTTGGGTTTACAAGGACAGCATATGGTAAATCCTTTAATCTGATTTGTTTACGGATCTCTTTGCTTGGATAACAATCGGTCGTGTACGACTTGCCCTTGATTTTAACCTTTTTCCCTGAAACAAGGTCATGTATAACATGGCCGCCACCGTATTTAAACTGACCTGGGTGAACCTTATTTAAAGGGTCATCCTCAACCGGCTCTGCGGCTCCTATAAAGATATCTACAGCGGCAAGACCAGCATAAGCAGGAACATCATTCACTGTTACCTGGTTTGCCTTGATGGGTTTTTTACCCTGACCAAAATTGATGAATGCACCCGATGAGCACATAGGGGAGAATGTTCCAGTGGTTACTACGTCAACCTCCGCCGCAGCATTTCTGGGACCATTTTTCCTTACTATTTCGACCATTTCGTCGGCAGTAACTACGATCACCTTGCCGTCTTTTATCTTTCTATTTATTTCTTCGATCGACTTTTTTATCGTGCTTTTTGCCATTTTATTAATCTCAAAAAAATTGAACTATAATGATATATATATTTTTTTGCAAGAAAAAGTTAGCCCCATATGTAAAATTCATACAATATGGTACATGCAAATAAACGTATGATTTTCCACGCAACTATTCCCGTAAGATTACACAAAGAAAAGAAAATTATGGTATATTTTTTTTGCTGAACCTTATTTACCCCGACCGCAGAAAGCCACGGCTTTAGCCGTGGATGAATGCGC
>JAGYMO010000321.1 GCA_018400255.1 Deltaproteobacteria bacterium | reverse complement strand
TTCCAAAAGTGGCCAAAATCGCTCGCAAAAGACTTTTTGCGAATTTGTCAATAATGCTTCCTTAATACACTTATAGCGGCATATTTCCATGCCGCTTGTAAACAGTCTTTATCCTCTTCGTCCCTATTAGCCTAAGTGACCTTATCAGGCACCTCCTTGTATCTGCCGGCTCAATAATATCCTGCACATAAGTGGCCTCCGAAACGAGGGAAAGTGGATCAGCATACTGCTCGGCATACTCCTTTACCCTACTAGCCCTTAATTCTTCTGGGCTTTCAGCAGCCTCAATATCCTTCCCATAAAATAGTGCCACTGCCTGTTCGGCACCCATTGGCCCTACTTGTGCGGTCGGCCATGCAAAAATTAGGTCTGTTCCAAACCCAGGCAGTATTCCCATCCCGAGTGCAGCCCCGCCGTAAACTTTTCGTATCAATATGGCAATCTTTGGAACAGTAGACTCTGACAAGGCATAAAGTACCTTAGCCCCATGCCTGATTATGCCGGCATATTCCTGTGTCTTTCCAGGCAGATATCCCGGTGTATCCACTAGCAGGATTAATGGGATATTAAAGGCGTCGCAAAACCTTACAAACCTTGCCTGTTTATCAGAGCTATCAACGCTCATGCAACCGGCACGTACAAGAGGTTGATTAGCTGCAATACCTACTGTATTTCCATTTAGCCTAGCAAAACCAACAATTATTTCACCAGCAAATTCAGGTTTAATCTCAAGGAAATCTCCGCCATCAACAATTTCGTTTATAACCTTATGCATATCATAAACCTTGGATTGTTGCTCAGGCACAATTTCGCTAAGGGCATTTGTCTGTCTTTCAGGGTCATCTCCAATATCCCTGCGCGCGGGTCTTTCTCTCCAGTTAGAGGGAAGAAATGATAACAATCTCCGAATCCCCAGCATGCAATCCTTTTCACCCTTTAACCTAAAATCCGCCACACCGGAAAGGGTGCAATGCACATTAGTCCCTCCGAGTTCCTCCATACTGATCTCCTCCCCCATGGCAGACTTAATAACCCTAGGTCCTGTGATAAACATGCTGGAGAGACCATCTACCATAAAAATAAAATCGGTTAGTGCAGGTGAATAAACTGAGCCGCCAGTGCAGTTACCTAAAATAGCGCTTATTTGAGGTACCGCCCCTGAGCATCGGGTATTGATATAAAATACTACCCCCGCGTGCTTCTCATCACTTACACGATAGGGGTCATCACTTCCGGCCAGATCAGGTCTTATAACCCTCGCCCCTGGAGAATCATTTAATCCAATAATAGGAACGCCCATATCCAATGCCATCTCATGGATCTTGTAAAGCTTTCTGCCGTGCATGTAGCCCTGTGAACCCCCGAACACAGTAGCATCATGGGCAAACACGCATACCACCCGCCCGTCTATTGTCCCATGACCGGTTAGGATACCATCTCCGGCCGCCCCAACCCTGTGCTTAACAAGCATATTAAATTCACTAAAACTGTCAGGGTCAAGGAGCAACTCTATGCGCTCCCGCGCAGTGAGCTTGCCTTTTTTATGTTCCCTTTCTATCTTTTCATTGCCGCCTCCAAGGGCAGCCCTCACCTTAACCTCCCTTAGCCTTTCAATAACATCCCTCATTTTGCCCTCTATTATTGTGTAGAATTTCACATGAAAATAACATGAATTAAGGTAATAATAAAAGAGAATAAGAATATTTAATCAGCCGGCCGCTCATACACAGTAATAATTTATTATGGTAAAATTAAAAAGTTATGTATAAATGAATATGTTAATAATTCAGAAAGTAACTTATTCTATACAGTATAAAAACTATACCTGGTTACCATTATGAAAATTGGAATTTTTACCACTGGCGGAACAATAGACAAAATCTACTTTGATATGAAGAGTGAATTTCAGGTTGGCGAGCCCCAGATAGAAGAATTACTGCATGAGGCAAATATTTCCTTTGATTATGAAATATCCTCTATCTTGCGAAAAGACAGCCTTGAGTTAACAGAAGAAGATCGAAGATTGATTGTAGAAAAAATTCTCTCATATCCAAACCAAAGGATACTTGTTATACATGGAACAGACACAATGGCAGAAACGGCAAAGAGGCTTGAGGGTCTGTCTGGAAAAACAATAGTCCTTACAGGCTCAATGCAGCCGGCAAGGTTTAGAGGAAGTGACGCGGTTTTTAATATTGGCTATGCCATTGCTGCGGTACAGCTACTTTCTCCAGGGGTCTACATCGCAATGAATGGCCAAATTTTTTATCCATATAAGAGCCGAAAAAATGTCGAGCTCAATAAATTCGAAAGCATTCCTTGAGGTTGATGATAAAAAGAATATAGGAAATTTCAGTTGACGCCAATTAATGGACTAACAATTACTATTGATGACTTTATAAAAATTATTGAGGAAAACTATTCTAAATGGACTACACCTATTGTAACCCTTATCTCCAATCGGGGAGCAACACCCTTCCAGGTATTGGTTTCGACTATCCTATCTCTGCGCACTAAAGACCAGGTTACTGCTATGGCCAGTAATAGACTTTTCGAGGTAGCACGCACACCAAGGGAAATCCTAGCCCTTGATAGAGAAATATTAAAAAAGCTTATATATCCGGTAGGCTTCTACCCCACAAAGGCAAGGCAGCTTCAAGAGATTAGCCGGATAATTATTCAAGAGTACGGCGGGAATGTGCCGAATGAAATCGATGAATTATTAAAACTGCCGGGCGTAGGTCGCAAAACCGCCAACCTTGTATTGATAGAAGGCTTCCAAAAGCCGGCAATATGCGTAGATACCCATGTTCATCGGGTGAGCAACAGGATAGGATACGTTAAAACCAAAACCGCCGATAAGACTGAGGCGGCACTGAGAAAAAAACTTCCCTTAAGGCATTGGATAAGGTTCAATGAACTTTTAGTTGCATTCGGTCAGTCCATATGTAAACCAATATCCCCTTTATGCAGCAATTGCCCAATAAATCATGCATGCCCTAAAATCGGAATCACTAAATCCCGTTAATAAAAATGAACTTAGCCTCATTAGGGTAATACAATAAGGGAATCTAAGTTAGGCATTTATGAGGCGATTGGTAAAAGCCACGCTACGATCAAAAAGGCTCCGGAAGTGAAAGGATAGAGAATGCTCGATGCATTAATTGAGGATATGGAAAGGGCTATTTACGAGCTAAGAAACTGGCCCGTTAAAAATATACAAATATTTCATCACAATGATTCTGATGGGCTCAGCTCAGGCGCTATCCTTTTAACGGCATTTAAAAACGATGGTTTCGTTGTGCAAAGGTACTGCCTTGAAAAACCTTATCCGGAGGTATTAAAGAAGATCTTTAAGCAAGATGGAGGCATTATTGTATTTACAGATTTTGCCGGAAGGATAGCCCCGATTATCTCCCGGCTAAATACAGGCAGAAACCTCGTTTTGATTTTAGATCACCATGTAGCGGAGCCATCCGATGATTCGAGGGTTCACAACCTGGACCCAGAACTTTATGGCCTCAAGGGCGATCGTGACATAACTGCCTCTGTAACCTGTTATTTATTCTCAAAGGCCATGGATCCGTCCAATAATAGAATGGCCGGCATAGCAGCTATAGGGGCAGTTGGAGACAAATTTTTTGTTGATGGTAAGCTCGTAAGCATTAATCGAGATACTATAATAGAGGGGGTAAACCAAGGATTGTTAGAGATAAAAAAGGATAAGGCCAATGAACGCTATATTCTAAAATCACCAAAGGGAGATATAAGGTTAGATGAATTAGGTGACTATCTCGATATTTTAGGTGCTGCAGGGTATTATAAGAATGGGCCGGAGCTGGGGGTAGAAGTTTGCCTGCGCGGCATAACACCAGCATCAGACCAAATGGTTAATTTACTTAAAGAAAGTACAAAAAGGGCATTCGGGAGAGAATTTGGGCGTTTTAAAAAGGAAGGATTCAATATATCCCCTCACATTCAGTGGTTTAACCTAAAAAACAGATTCTCTAACACAGGCGTAAAGATGGTTGGCCTTTTATGCGAGGAAATTATAAATGCTGATTTAATAGACCAAAAGAAATATGTGGCTGGATTTCAAATTATTCCAAATAAAATTCCAGGTATGGGTTTTATTGAGGTAAACCAGACAAAAATATCCATGCGTGTTTCTAATTATATGGCGGAACAAATAAGGGCAGGAAATGAAATGGGCCTCGATGTTCTTCTGCCTGAGGCAACAAGTAGGCTCGGCGGCTTTACCGATGCATGTCATAGCCTAACCGCGGCCACAACAGTCTCCATAGGATATGAGGAGAGGCTTATTGGCGAGATGGAACGGATACTTTCATCGTACAATAACAAGACATAGCCGTTAATTCAAACACGTTTAAAATATTGCCAAGACTGAAGTGCAGATAGCCCTCAATTTAAAATTTTATAAATCATCAGAATGCTTAGAAACCTTCATTGGAGATTAGAGTGGGTGTAGGAAGCGGCTTTGGAAAAACGATTTTCATAGGTGACCAGTTTGCCCTGTATGAAGTACCGGCCATCGTTTCATCCCTGCCTTTTGAAACAGTGGCAAGGGTTGAGAGAATTTCAGGACAGGGATGGATCCTTGAGGATAACCGAAAGGAAGTCCCGGGATATAAGGAACAAAAGAAAGATCAACAGTTAGAATCAATCAATAAAATCTTTGATGTCCTTAAAATAGACACAAACGTGCATCCTATAAAAATCACATTTGAAGGTAACCTTCTTGCAGGAAGTGGGGTGGGTGCAAGCGCGGCTAGCTGTGTAGCCCTTGCAAGGGCGCTAAATCAAGAATTCGCCTTAGGCCTTTCGATTGAACAAATAAACAATGTCGGCTGGCAGGGAGAATTTGCCTACCATGGCATTCCAAGCGGCGTAGACAATACAGCATCTACCTATGGTGGAATTATACTTTATCACATAAAAAACAACAAGAAGGGTTTCGAGAAGATACACCTGAAGGGGCCAATTGATCTTGTTCTGGGAAACAGCGGGATAACAGCAAATACGGCAACCCTTGATGGGCTTATTAAAACTGTTGAAGAAAATGATCCCCAGATTTTTATAGAAAGGCTGAAGACTATCACTAAGCAGGTCTTTACAATGAAAAACTGCCTTGAATCTTTTGATTTAGAGGGTGCGGGGCGCATTATGTCTGATAACCACAAGATACTTATTGATATGGGCCTTTCCCATGAAAAACTGATTTATCTGTGTGACATGGCTATTGATAAAGGCGCCTTAGGGGCAAAACTTACAGGCGGCGGCATGGGAGGATATATGGTTGCCCTAACCCCGGGGAAGAGCCTGCAGGAAAAGGTTGCCTTAGCTATTGAGCAGGAGGGATTTGCCGTCATAAGGGCAACAGTAGGGGTATAGTCAAATAAGCGCTAAGTTGCTTTGTAACCATACACGAGTTACATTTATGAATTACAGGAATGAACGTAAAATCCCGCTGCCAGCGTGAAACATCGAACGTTCAACCTTGACAAATTCGCAAAAAGTCTTTTGCGAGCGATTTTGGCCACTTTTGGAA
>JAGYMO010000320.1 GCA_018400255.1 Deltaproteobacteria bacterium | reverse complement strand
AGGGATTTTCAGAGGTTGTAAGGGCAATAGGCTCATAATGGTACGTGGGCTGTCTTTAGGGTTTGGTTTTTGTATTCAGGCAATTCTGCTTACTATATATCAGTTATAGTTATATCATAATTTAGAACGATTTAGTGTTATAGCATAGAAATAAAACATCTTCATAGGGCCTCTAAATAACCTCCCTAATTCATATGCATATTAGAGCTGCTTGTCATATGCTTCGTAAGAATTTCCTGACAATAATTGCACATTTCAACAGGGGGGGATCATTGAGTTCATGGAGGTTTTTCCGACTGTTCCATTATACGAGATAAAAATAGCGCAAAGGCTGGTGTGTCTTCTTATGGAATCTATACATAATTAAAATACAAAAGATTCCAGGTGATTTTTTAATTTTACCTTACCTGTTTATCTAAATAATACAACAAATTTTATTTTGTGCTGTTACGCGATAAAGGGTGTAAGATTTTTTAAGTGGCCTGAAAAGATATATTATAAAAAAGTTAGATATTGTCATTGAGGATTTAGATGAAAGACAAAAGCAATTTTGGAATGATACATATTTACACAGGCAATGGTAAGGGAAAGACTACTGCTGCATTGGGTTTAGCTATGAGAGCGGTTGGGCATGATTTTAGGGTTGGCATTATTCACTTCATGAAGATATGGGATTACGGGGAGGTTAATAGCCTTAAAAAGCTTGGCGTTGATCTTTTCAGGTATGGGACAACAGAGCTTATCGATCCAAAAAATCCATCGCCTATAGATTTCGAGGAGGCTGATAAGGCTGTATCAAAGGCAGAGGAGCTGATGGAAAAGGAAAATTATGATATTTTGATATTAGATGAGGTGAATGTTGCCCTCAGCTTCAACCTGATCCCATTGGAAAGGGTGTTAAATCTTTTGAATAAAAAACCAGAAGGTTTAGAGCTTATACTAACTGGAAGAAAGTGCCCCAAAGAACTAATTGATAAAGCCGACCTTGTCTCTTCAATAGATGAGATCAAACATCCGTACCAAAAGGGGATAGAGGCAAGAAAAGGTATTGAGTTTTAATTAGAGGAGGTTTTTAGTCTTATGTTTATGACAATGATGAGAAATCAAAGCAAGTCTATTATGATCAAGGTTATAATAGGCCTTATTGCCGTTGTATTTATATTCTGGGGTGTAAGCGCGATCAGGGAAAGACCAGGTTCAAAAATAGCCTATGTTAATGGTGATCTTATCTCTGGACTCGAGTACGATGCAGCTTATAGGGAAATGCTTGACGCGTTACAGAAACAATACAAGGATTATTGGAGCGATAATCTTATAGAGGTCTTCCAAATAAAACAAAGGGCACTTGACAGGCTCGTAGACAAAAGATTAATCAGCCAGGAGGCTGGCAAACTTGGCCTAAAGATTACCGATAAAGAAATAGAAGAAACCATACTCTCGTATCCTGCTTTCCAGATTAATGGCGAGTTTGATGAGGGAAGATACAGGTCGTTATTGAGTTATAATAGAATGGATCCAAGTGATTTTGAGTCAGGCATTCGTTTGGAACTGTTAGGCGATAAAATTAATCATTTTATAAAATCTTTTTTTCCTTTAACAGATGAGGAGGTGTTAAGTTATTACACTTACCAAAAGGAAAAGATAAGTATCGCCTTCGTCTCGTTTAAGCCGGAGGATTTTAGGGAAAAAATGGAGGTAAAAGAGGAAGAGAAGAAGGAATATTTCAAGGAAAATCAAGAAAGATATAGGGTGCCGGAAAAGATAAAAATATCATATCTTACCTTTGCTCCATCTAATTTTTTAAGTCAGATAAACGTTACAGAGAAGGAGATAGTGGATTACTATGAGTTAAACCAGGAAAAATATACAACTCCTGAACAGGTAAAGGCCAGACATATATTGCTTAAGGTAGCAGCTGACGCCTCTGCAACTGAGGATGAAAAGATAAAAGAGAAGGCCTTAGAAGTACTAAAAAAGATTAAAGAAGGGGGGGATTTTATATCACTGGCCGAGAAGTATTCTCAGGATACCAGCGCCTCAAAGGGTGGAGACCTTGGTTTTTTTACGAGGGGTCAAATGGTTAAGCCCTTCGAAGAAGCTGCTTTTTTGCTTAAGAGTGGCGAGGTAAGCGAGCCGGTAAGAACGAAGTTTGGATGGCACCTAATCAAGGTAGAAGATAAAAAAAGCGCGTCTGTTAAGGCATTGACGGATGTGAGGGATGAAATTGAGGCAAAGATTAAGGGAGTTATAGCCCAGGATTTAGCCCATGAAAGGGCATTGGATTCGCTTGATCAGATGCCTTACAGTATTAATGTAAGCACATATGCAGACCAGCTTGGGCTTAAAGCAGAAGAGACTGATTATTTTGTAAGGGGTGGCCCCATACCAGGGATAGGCAATGATGAAAAGCTTACAAAGTCAATTGCCTCCTTGGAGGAAGGCGAGATGAGTGAGGTTATTCAATATAATGAGAATTCTTATATAATCCAGATAGCCGATGTAAAGCAATCCTATATTCCGGAGATGATAGAGGTTAAAGAAAAATTGGATAAGGATTTTGAAGAATACCTCTCTTTATTGGCGGCCAAGAATACCGCGGAGCGTTATCTTGAGGAACTGAGGAATGGTGCTGACTGGTCGGAATTTATAAGCAATAAGGGCTTAAAGGTAGAGGAGACGAGATTTTTTAGCAGAGAAGAGACTACACCGAAGATTGGCCATGCACCAGAGTTGTCTGAGGCGGTTTTTTCTCTTTCGCCTGAAAAAAGATACCCTGATAAGGTTTTTGAGGTAAACAATAAGATTTATATTGTAAAATGGCTTGATAACGAGGGTATTGATAAAGAGGTTTTTGATAAAGAAAAGCAGGCCTTCAAACAAAGACTTATTATGGCAAAGGAAAGAAGGATATTTGATGCCTGGCTTCAGTCCATTAAAAGGAAGGCGGAGATAAAAATAGTAACGCCTCTTTGATGAAGAAATAATATTTTAAGAGAAAATTTTTTCCTTGACATGAACGGAAAATAGATGTTTATTTCGATTGTAATTTGTGTTTTCAGCTAAACCAGAAAGGAGATATGAAAGGTGAATAAACCAAAGAAAAGTTTGATGATACTATTAATTTTAGCTCTTGTTTTCTTTATAAACCTCTCTGTTGTACAGGCAACTGACACTGTTGAGCGCTCCTACCATGGGCAGCTTGGAAAGAGTCCTGCTCTAGGGGGATGGGGTAATGGACTTGGTATGCTGGAGAAGTGGTGTGCCATCCCGAATTTTAGTTTTGAGAAGCAAGGCAGGATCAAGGGATGGAAAGAAAAATGTGGTAAGTGTCATACATCAACTTATAGAGATCCAACAACCGGTGAGACTGATTGTACACTATGCCATGAGACAAAGGATGGCAAGGGAAAACCTACAATAGCGCAGTGTAATAAGTGTCATGTGAAGGATTGTGAGAAGCGCGGTGATGTTTTTGATGAAGAGCACTCTGTCCACATAGAAATGGGAATGCGCTGCCAGGATTGCCATGAAAGATTATCGGATGAACATAGCGACCATCAGTTCGCAAAGGGCTGCGCAATTGATACTACAGAAGATACAATGAAGGGGACGCTTTCGTGTACCACATGTCATGAAGAGAAACCCCACGGGAATGTTGATGACGGTGTGTTCCTGGATAAACATGTTATGAAAATATCCTGTGAGACATGCCATACAGGGCGAAGACCTGGAAAGGCCCTTAAAAGTAAAAACTGGAATAAATTTACAAAAGAGGGAAAACCCGTTACCACTTACAGGGAGCCTGGATGGATACCCACCCATAAGTGGTATGGAAGACAAATGAAGGGTCACCTTCCTGTGATAGGCGCAACGGAGTTTATATCGAAGATATACCCATTCAATGAAATTGAGGTTTCATGGTTTATTGTCAGCAGCGGAGCCGCCCTGGATGATGTTATTATTGTTCCGGAGGTTAAGGCAGCGGACAGTAATAAGGATGGGGAGGTCACAGTTGAAGAGATGAGGAAGCATGAGGGAGGTAAGTACAAAGATGCTACTCTTGTCACGAAAAAGTTTAGCTTCAATGTAACGCACTCCATTCAACAGGGTAAGGCGTTCAAATGCAATGATTGCCATGGAGCGAATGCTTATGTTTTAAATTGGAAAGAACTTGGCTATGATGCTGATCCCTATGAATAGCTAAATAGTAAGAAGATGCTTATAGCCCTTCCCCTTGAAAGAGGGAAGGGCTTTTTTATATATAAAGTTATGGTTAGCTGCTGAACTATTTTTCCATTATGTGCTAAAAAGGTTTGAAGATTTTGAAAAACTCCGCGCAGGTTAGGGGGCTAAAATTTTTAAGGCTATGGCTTACCCTTGGTTTTTTGGCTACAGGCATTCTTATTTTTTTCTCCCTGTTTCCATCACAACCGAATACTACCATTTTTTCCCATTCAGATAAGATACTACATATATTTGCATATGGTTTGCTCATGTACTATTTTGGCTGCATGTATCTTCCAGGACCCGCTTATGTGAAGTTAGGTATAGGACTTATATTGTTAGGTTTTTTGTTAGAGCTTATTCAGGGCCTTATAGGCTACAGGACCATGGAATATTGGGATATGCTCGCAAATTTTACCGGTGTCCTAACAGGATGGCTTCTCTCAAAGACCCGCCTCTCCTCCCTACTCGTTTATATAGAAAACAGATAGAAGTCATTTAAGAAAGGTAATGTCTAAAAAATAAACTGTTGATTCAATTCTCCCCAATCATACTTTACATTCCAGCTTACTATAAAAAATTACACGTAATAAGCACCAGGCAAGAACATTGACAGCTATTTCCAAAAAATGTCAATGTTTTGACAAAAATTGAAACCATTGAGATAAAATACATAATAGTATTGAAGCATATTTCAAGTTTGATAAAGATAATGCTGTTAGGTCATTTCACTGTAATAATCGCAGGTATTAGTCCTTGATTTATTTATAAATAACCAATGGAGCACTATATATTGTGATAGCATTTAATACCTTGACATTTTTCTATAAATATACTACATGCAGTGATAAAAGGATCTTACACTTTTTCATTCAATGTCAAGGCACCCACAATTATTGGCACACCTATTGCTGTAATTAATTTTAGAGAAACAGTTTATTATTAATTTTAGGAGCGAGAGGAGGAAATTATATGAGGAGTCATATACTATTGGCAGTTTTATTAATTACTCTCTGCGCATCAACCTGCTATGCCCTTGACTTTGAGTTTAAGTTATGCAACGGGGGCAGTTCCCGAAACACGGGAGCAATCTCAAGCCTACCTAATTCCTTCGGGTCATCAACTATTTTTAACGCAGGAAATAGAACACTCCCGTCCTATTCAGGGGTCATATGTCCCTGGGCTGGTGCTTCAAGTGGGTCAAGAACGGTAAGGGGCTTTTCTGTAGGTTCAGGTTTGTCAGATTCAGGTGGCATTTTAGATGGCATCCTAGATAATGGCTTATGTCCATTTAATCATGAAGCAGGCGGTACTATGCCGGGTACTTGGATGCCAGGTGATTGGATGCACAATACGCCTGATACAAGTATTTTCCATCCGTGGAATGGGTCTGAGAATTTTCCCGGTATATTAGAGTAAATATTGGGATTTCTTCTCCGCTCCGTCCATTTTCATATATGCAAAATACCTATTCCGGACCTCCATAGCATTTTTATTAAGCCAATGAGGTAGGCTATTATAGGCGGATTATCCAAATCTATTTTGATTATGTGCAGGTGTTTGTCTTTCTCTGGGGTTAGTGCGGTATATGTAATGAACAAAAGGTTTTGGTATTTTGCCTATCGTGTTCTTTCGATGGGCAAAAACAAATTTTCCTAAAGGATAAACAATTTCCAACCTTATGCCTATGGATGCTTTTTGTTGCCGCTTAGTAACAGCAAACAACATCCCGAGAAGTCAACTACTATCCCTAAAAGGGATAGCTTGAGGCACAAAGGCACAAAGGCACAAAGGCACAAAGGCAGAGAGTTTTTGAGGCGCATTATTTCTTCTTTGTGCCTTAACCAGTAAAAATTATTAAATCCCGCCAGCGGGAAAGGCGAGGGTTTTTCTCCCATTCCCCGAAGGAGACAATAAAAAAGACCACACATTAATACCTTCAAAAGTTCCATCCTTATCTATCTTATCTGATAGCAAAATAAAGAAAAAATATACTTTTTGTTAAGAGGGAGACGGAGCCTTTTTAAACTGATTGTTGGGGTCTTCTTTTGCGAAAAGGCCTTAAGCACTAAAACTATAAATTGTTATCAATACCATTTTTATTGTATCTCGTTTTAGTGTTTTATTTGCTCTATCATTTCACTATAATTTGAATGGCTGTTATCAGGCTTGATTCCGTGCTTTTTTTATGTATAATGGGACAACTAATAAGGTTGTTAGAGTTCTTTCGCCTGCGCTCAAGGAGCCCAAAGGCAGTCAGGATAAAGACTTTCATCTTTTGTATAAAGATTAATAAAAATAGTAGTCTTTTTTTGCGCAATCTTTCTTTTATACATGTTGATGATAAACTCTAAATTCCTAGAGCCAGCGTGCCTTTCGGTAATGAAAAATGTTGAAAAGGAGATCCTATTGTTTATAACCTTTGAGGGTATAGATGGATGCGGTAAATCGACACAGGTGGAGAGATTCGAGGCAAGGCTCAAGAAAGCAGGAATTCCCCCTTTGATTACCAGGGAGCCTGGGGGTACAGAAACAGGGGATGCCATCAGGAAAATTTTATTGCATTTAGACGGAGAAAGCGTAACACCGCTTACACAACTTTTTTTATATGAGGCAGACAGGGCGCAACATGTTACAGAGGTAATAAGGCCAGCCCTGGATCTTGGAAAATGGGTGGTATGTGACCGGTTTTATGATGCTACGACTGTGTATCAAGGGATTGTCCAGGGGCAGGGTGAAGATGTGGCCGAGAGGCTAAATTATTTATCAACCTCAGGGCTAAATCCAGATATAACTTTTCTTCTTGATTGCCCTGCTGAGATGGCTATGGAGAGAATAAAAATAAGAGATGGCACTACAAAAAAAAGGGATATGTTTGATAAAAAAGATATAGAGTTTCATAGGAAGATACGCCATGCCTATCTGTCTATAGCCGGTAAGCATAAAGATAGGTTTAAAATCATAGACGCCTCGTTATCTGTAGATGAAATCGAGGAGCAGATTGGAGGAAAAATTTCGCCGTATCTGATTGAGAATGATTCTATGTCTTGACTAAGAGCTTGACTTGCAGTTAGAATTTGATATTAAAACTTTTCAAACATTACATGCTAAGCGCTTACGTTTATATGTAGAGATAGCGTATAATGGAAAATAAGCTTATGGAGATGAAATCATTCAGGGAGATACGAGGGCAGGAAGCGGCCATTGGATTCCTGAAGAAGGCTATATCTAATGATAAGATTGCCACCGCCTATCTTTTTACTGGAATTAAGGGAATAGGAAAAAGTTCCACTGCCTTGGCCTTTGCCCTTTCCTTGAATTGCAGTAATCCAGTAGACAATGATGGATGCAGGGAATGCCAGTCTTGCAGAAGGATGATTAATGGAAATCACCCTGACCTGCTAATCATTGATTTGCGGGAAAAGAAGGATTCCATTGCTATTGAGCAAATCAGGGATATTAATAGAGAGATCTCATTTCCTCCTGCACTTGATGGGTATAGAGTGATTATTATAAAATCTGCCGAAAAAATGACTGTTGAGGCGGCCAACGCATTTTTAAAAACCCTTGAAGAGCCACCATCTAATAACATTTTTATTTTAAATGCTGCAGATACGGGCCAGCTTCTCCCTACAATTATTTCAAGATGTCAAAAAATATACTTTAGACCTATCAACGAAAGAGAAATAGAGGAATTTTTGATAAATAATAACGATGTTGATGAAGCGAGGGCAAAAATAGCAGCGAGGCTGTCAGAGGGAAGCATAGGTCAGGCAAAAATATTTGCGCAAGATGATTTTTTTTCTGATAGGATAGATTGGATAACAATGCTTCACAACGTAATTACGAGCCCCTTTGCATCTTTATTTGATATAGCACAAAAATTTATTAACAAGGGCAATCCAAAAGATAACAGAATGAATTTAATGTTGAGGGTCTGGAGAAGCCTTTATAGGGATATGTTGCTTATAAAATATGGAGGGCTTCAAGATTTCATTATTAACTTCGATTTCAAGGAGCAGCTCGAAAGTTCATCTTCAGCTTTTACTATAGATGGCTTATTACAATCAATATCAATTATAGTTAGGGCAGAGCGCGACCTTATGGCGAATTTGAATGTGCTTTTCTTGATAGAAAGATCTCTTTTTGCTCTTAAAAGGGTCGTAAATTCTGCGTGAGGATTTATGCATAGCGATAACCTGAAGAAAATTATTGGCGTATCATTTCGTAAGGATGGAAGGGTGTATGATTTTTACACGGGGAATTTTGTGCTTAATGAAGGTGATAAGGTCATTGTTGAGACAGAAAAGGGAATAGATATGGGCACTGTTTGCGGCAAAGCAAGGTTAAGAGATACCTCTATGCACAACAGGCCTATCAAGACGATATATCGGTTGGCAACCCAGGAAGATAAAAAACAAAAAGAAGACAATGAAAAGATTGAATCAAATGTGATGCAGTTTTGTAAGGATCAGATAAAAGCAAGGAACATACCCATGCACTTAGTGACAACAGAGCTTTCTTTTGATAAGAGGAGGCTTCTGCTTTACTATATTTCCCATGTAAGGGTTGATTTCAGGGAACTTGCAAAAGACCTGATCAAAAAGTTTCATGCCCATGTTGAAATGAAGCAAATCGGCGACAGGGATCTTTCAAAGATGTCTGGGGGAATTGGACATTGCGGGCGGCAACTATGCTGCTCATTGTTTTTATCAGAATTTGCACCTATAACCATAAAGATGGCTAAAGAACAGAATATTTCTCTAAACCCCAGTAAAATCTCAGGTTTATGTGGAAGATTGATGTGCTGCCTTTCATTTGAATATGATAGTTATAAGAAAAGGGATAAGAAATCACGGTGAATTAATGAACACGATAAGAAACAAAAAGTTTTATATAACCACCCCTATTTACTATGTAAATGCTGAACCACACATAGGTCATGCCTACTCTACTATTGTAGCAGACGTCATTGCGAGGTTTTATAAGTTATTTGGTTTTGACACCTTTTTTTTGACAGGTACGGACGAGCACGGAGATAAGGTAGTTGAAGCCGCTGAGAAGTCCGGGGAGACTGTGAAATCATACGTTGACAGAATCAGCAACACCTTCAAGGAAACATGGCCAAATCTAAGCATCGAAAATAATTATTTTGTGCGAACTACTGATTCAAAACATATTGAGGTAGTTGAGGCTATTCTTAACAAGGTCTTTGAAAAAGGTGATATTTATTTTAGCGAGTATGAAGGGAAATACTGTGTAGGCTGTGAAAGGTTTTATACCGACACAGAGTTAGCAGACAATAAGTGCCCGATCCATAAGACCGAACTGCGTGTGATAAAGGAGGAAAATTACTTCTTTAGAATGAGTAAGTATCAGCAGTGGCTCATAGACTTTATACACGAAAACCCTTATTTTATAAGACCTGAAAGGTACAAAAAGGAGGTCTTGGCTTTCTTAAAAGATCCGCTTGAAGACCTTTGTATATCAAGGCCAAAAAAGAGATTGTCTTGGGGCATAACCCTGCCTTTTGATGAAAACTATGTGACCTATGTATGGTTCGACGCATTGATTAACTACATATCTGCTATTGATTATCCAGATGGGGATAGTTTCAAAAAATTTTGGCCTGTTGCCCAGCACATTATAGCGAAGGATATCTTAAAGCCTCATGGTATATTTTGGCCTTGCATGCTGAAGTCTGCCGGAATAGAACCATTTAAACATCTTAACGTTCATGGTTACTGGAACGTAAATGCTGGAAAGATTTCCAAGAGCTTGGGAAATGCTGTTAAACCGTTAGATCTTGCAGAAAAATATGGCACTGATGCCTTCAGGTATTTCTTGCTGAGAGATATGGTATTTGGTCTTGACTCGGATTTTGGCGAGGAGGCTCTTGTGAATAGGATTAACGCAGACCTTGCTAATGATTTAGGAAACCTTGTAAGCAGAAGTGTTACTATGACACTTAAATACTTTCGTGGTGTTTTACCTGAAGGTGACTCATGGAGAGAAGAAGACAATGAATTCAAGAACGCCTTTATGAAAATTTTTGATGAATATGAGCTTTTTATGCAGGAATTTTCTTTTCATAAGGCATTGATTACTGTGTGGAACCTCATTGGCATTGCAAATAAATATATCGATACCATGAAGCCATGGTCCTTGGCAGAATCAGATAAGGAGAGGTTGGGCACAGTGCTGAAAAATGTAATTGAGGCGATAAAGGTAACGTCTGTGCTTTTGTGGCCTTTCATGCCTGAGGCCGCTGAAAAGATACAAGACCAGTTGGGTTTGGAATTAAAGGGCTTTAAATTAACCCTTGAAGACGTTAGGCAATGGGGCGGCGTTAAACAGGCAAGGGCAATATCAAAGGCCCCTCAATTGTTTCCGCGGGTTAAATTTGAGAGAAGACGTGATGAAGCGGAAGAAACGGAAAAAAATGAACTGTTAAGCATGGAAGAATTCCAAAGGCTGGATCTTAGGACAGGCATTATAAAGGCGGTCAAAAAAATTCACGGTTCTGAAAAGTTGCTCGAGCTTACTGTAGATATTGGTGAGATAAGGACGGTTGTTGCCGGGCTTGCCAATGATTATGATATGGATAAATTACGTGGAAAGCAGGTAGTGGTGCTTGCAAACCTTAAGCCCGCGAAACTTATGGGGATTGAATCAAGTGGCATGTTACTCGCGGCAGTTGATAAATCAGGTGTTCATCTGTTAATTCCAGATGCGGAAAGCACTCCGGGAAGCAAGATTAGATGATTATAATGGCT